>NZ_JACJRY010000010.1:0-234752 GCF_014697485.1 Anabaena sp. FACHB-83
TGAAATGCCTGAGCCTATTTTATTAAGTCAGATTTTTGCCAAGCTTACTTCTTTAGGACGTATTCATCCCGTTTCTACAGGTGTTGAACCCTCGTAAATTGGCTACGGTATTGATGCTAAAAAACATATTATTTTAAAAGTGTAGGGCGTGTACTTTACTTATTCAAAACCCTGATACCTTTCGGCTGACGCTCACGGCGACACCACCTGTTCCTTTGTATATCAACCCAAGATTTGAAGATTTTGAAACTCGATTTAATACATTAAATAGTTAACCTATGAGTATCTTAAGGGACGCTTTGGAAAAAATTCTAGCATGGCAAGAAATACATAGACCAGAATATGCTGCTCAATTACAGTCAGGTTTAACCGAACAGGAAATTGAGGAGCCTCTCAAAAACTTACCATTTCAATTGCCAAAGGAAGTTTATGAACTTTATCGTTGGCGAAATGGCTCAAGATTTGACGTTTTTTTTCCAACCGGATCAGGTCTAGTTTTTTTACCTCTAGAAACAGCAATAGAACAATACAATTTGAACGCTTACGTTCATTCAACTACTGCTGAGTATGCAGGGTCTGACGATGACTGGAATCCTTATTATTTCCCAATTTTTTTTGAAGGGATAGAGATGTTTTTTGTTATTGGTCATGACAAACAGCAAGAAAACTCACCTGTAATTTATTACTTTGGAGAGGACGGTTCTCATGATATTTTCTGTTCTAGCTTGACAACAATGATGCAGGTAATTGCTGAATGTTATGATATCGGAGCTTACTACTTGGTAGAAAAACAAGGGCGAAAATTATTAGCAGAAGATACAGTCAAGTCTGCTCAAGTTTTACGTAAGTATAATCCTGAGTTATTAGATATTACTTTAAGAGAGCTACAACAGGCACAACGTGAGTTATCTTATCGTAAATTATCTAGCATAATCTATAGGCTAATGTGGTACAAAGATTTAAGAACTGTAGAACCTTTAATTCAGCTACTTCGAGTTTCTACATCAAATAGTAAATCTTTAAACGAAATTTTTATTATACAGTCGTTTGCAGCCTCTATTTTAGGAGAACTCAACGACATTAGAGCAGTGGAACCTTTAATTGAAGCTTTAAGCAATGAGTATTGGATTACTCGTTGCAACGCAGCAGAATCTTTAGGTAAGCTCGGAGAAAATCTAGCTGTAAAACCCCTAATTAATACTTTACAAGATAGTCACAAGCTTGTTCAAAATGCAGCAGCTGTCTCTTTACTATTTAACTTAAATGCAGTAGATTTGCTAATTGAAATTTTAAGCAGTGATAAAGCGTATGTTCGTTTGAAGGTAGCAGAAATACTAGGAACAATCAAAATTCAGGAGCAATTATTTTCTGAAGAGACTGAAAATAAAGTAATAAAAGCTCTATCTGAACTAAGAGAAGACCCAGATAGTAGTGTTCGAGAAGCTGTTCAAAAGTCCCTAAAAAGACTCAGTCTATAATAGCTATAAACTTTGATTTACCGTTGTTTTATTGCCGAACTGTTAGTTCCGCACAGTCCTGCAATCCAAATGGTAAGTGCATGGGCAACTACAAATAAATTAGTGCTGGGACAGGTGAAGGTGGATGAGATTTTGGCAGCAATGGATAATAAATATTTAGAAAGAGTTTTAGCTTTAGCGTAAACTAGCTTGTCAAAAATCTAGTTAATATTGTTGCTTATTTCAGGGATAAGCTTACTTATTCATGGCTAAATAGTTGGCTAATTTATCCTTAAACAAGAGGTTTTTATTATAAATAAGTTAATTCATGAGTCGGCAAAAAATCGATTTGTTTTGTTTATCTTTTTGTCAAATTTTGCACTTAAGTAACCACGCAAAATTAATTACAGTCATTGCGAGCGAAGCGAAGCAATCCCAGCCCTTGCGATTGCTTCATTTCGCTTCGCTCCATTCGCAATGACTTTGTGTAATTAATTATGTTTAACTACTTATATAGATGACTTTGAAATCCTTATTAGTTTTTGTTAGGAAATAAGGTGCGTTTTCCCTGCTGCGACACCCCATAACCCTTTCACCCCCACACCCAGTCTTCATAAACAATCTTTGTGCAGAAGTCCTGTTTGTGATATCCTTACCCAAACAAGACTTCAGACTTCACACTTCATCAGTAACCTTGGATAGTAAATCTCCATCATCAGGCTATATTTTGGCTTTGGACTTGGGTACAACAGGCAACCGTGCTTTTGTGTTTAACAAAGCAGGTCAAATTGTTGGACAAGCATATAAAGAACTGACTCAGTATTATCCGCAACCGGGTTGGTTAGAACATGACCCGGAAGAAATTTGGCGAGATACCTGCTGGGTAATGCAAAATGCGATCGCTAATGCTGAAATTGCGCCATCAGATATCGTCGCTTTGGGATTAACTGTACAACGGGAAACCTGCTTAATTTGGGATAAAACCACTGGTAAGCCGCTACATAAAGCCATTGTTTGGCAAGACCGCCGCACAGCACCCCTTTGCAATCAATTACAAGCCCAAGGTTACGCCGCCGAAATTTATGACCGCACTGGTTTGGTGATTGATGCTTATTTTTCGGCAACAAAGTTGAGATGGTTATTAGAAAATGTTGCAGAGATTGATTTAGACAATGTTTTGGCAGGCACAATTGATACTTGGGTATTGTGGAAATTAACAGGTGGGAAAGTCCACGCAACCGACCACAGCAACGCCAGCCGCACAATGTTAATGAACCTCAAAACCTGCACCTGGGATGAAAAGTTACTCGAAATATTGCAAATTCCGGCTCAGATTCTGCCCCAGATTCAACCCAGTTTAGGCAAATTTGGTGTGACTGATCAAACTTTGCTGGGTGTAGAAATTCCGATCACAGCGATTTTAGGCGACCAACAAGCAGCATTATTTGGTCATGGCTGCGATCGCCCTGGGTTAATGAAATGTACTTACGGCACTGGTAGCTTTTTGGTAGCTCATACAGGTGCAGAAATTGTGCGATCGCAACATCAACTCATTTCCACCTTGGCTTGGACACAAGCGCAAGACAACAGTAATTTAAAAATTGGTTACGCCTTAGAAGGCAGTATGTTTACTAGTGGCGCTTGTATCCAATGGTTGCGCGATGGCATCAAATTGATCAAAACTGCCGCCGAAACCGAAGCAATGGCTAACCAAGTGTCAGATAACGGCGGCGTGTATTTTGTCCCTGCCTTTAGTGGACTCGGTGCGCCGCACTGGGATATGAATGCTAGAGGAGCTTTTTTTGGCATTACCGCCAGCGTCCAACCCCAACATTTAGTGCGGGCTGTTTTAGAAGCGATCGCTTACCAAGTTGTGGAAGTTGTTCAAGCCATCAATGCTTGTTCTCCTACACCAATGAAGCGGTTAATCGTCGATGGCGGTGCTTGTGAAAATAACTTTCTGATGCAATTTCAAGCCGATGTCTTGGGCATTCCTGTAGAACGTCCAAAAATGCGCGATACCACCGTACAAGGAGTAGCATTTGCCGCCGGTTTAGCCGTTGGATTTTGGGACAGCTACACCACATTAGTTAATCAACGGCAAATAGACCACATCTTTGAGCCTAATCCAGCCAGGAATAACGCCTTGGCTAACTTTAGCACTTGGCAAAAAGCAGTTCAGCGTAGTTTAGCCTGGGTAGATTAAGTACGTAGAGAGTAATGAGTGTTGAGTGTTGAGTGTTGAGTGTTGAGTGCTGAGTGCTGAGTGCTGAGTGCTGAGTGCTGAGTGATGAGTGTTGAGTGCTGAGTGCTGAGTGCTGAGTGCTGAGTGCTGAGTAATGAGTAAAAAAATTTTCCCCTACTCCCCACTCCCTACCCCCTACTCCCTACTCCCCACTCCCTACCCCCTACTCCCCACTCCCTACCCCCCACTCCCCACTCCCCACTCCCCACTCCCCACCCCCTACTCCCCACTCCCCTTACGAACTAACTTTGTATCCCAAGTGTAAAAGCCGACTGTATCAGGCATTCTAGAGAATCTTCCTATGCGATAACCGCGTGAGAGTTCATTTAGTATCTTGCTTTTCACTTCTCGCACTTCTTCTGCGTTCAGATTGCCATAAATTCCCGTGATGACTTCAGCCACGCTAAAAACTTTCCCTGGATGTTGCCTAAAGAAAATAGTTAAAGCATCAATCAAAAATTGTCCTTCATAGGCTTTGAGCATTGGAACAACTTTTGCTTGTGGTACGACAACCGGTTTCTTCTTAGTTTTCCCAGTCTTAGAGTTACTGGTGGTTTGATTGGTGGTGACTAAACTCAAATCTAGGGTGTAACAACCAGGTTCATTCGGTATACCAAACCAAGCTTGTCTTTCTCTACCTTGGGTGAGTGAAGATTGCACTCTACCTTTGACCACTTTAAAGACATGGGGGTCTAAGTCACCATAAAGCGATCGCACAATGAAATCTATGTGGCAAACAGTACCCAGATGTTGTTCTAATAGCTGTTTGATAGCTTCCATCCGAGTTAAAGAGTTATACTCACTCAACATCGGAATATCTACATTGTTCAGCGAGAAATCTCTGTTTGAGAAACTAAAGTCTGTAGCTGGGGACTCGTTGACGTTGGTTGTTGCAGCAGAACTATCTGTTTCTAATGCTTCTGTGTTTGGTTGTGGTGAATCTGGATGCGCCGCTAATTCGCCATCAGATTTTTGAGATGAAGGAGATAAAAGTAAATCTTCTTTAGAGGCCGAAAGCATTTCGTTCACAACTTCAACCGTCAGTAGCTTGTTGTTAGCTTCTGAAAGTGACGACCAACTAGATAACAAACCTTCAACATTATCGAGTTGCGATCGCGCCTGATTGTATAAAGTGCCATATTCTTCAACCAATCGCGCATAGTAGTCTCGTAACTCTAACAAAGGCGTGATTAATGATTGTGGGGGTGGTTCCAATTGCAATTGCGGTTTCATAAAGCGTTACATCAACCCAACGTGGTGTCACTTGTATAAGTCATTGGCCTTGGTTTGGCTTTTTGAGATGGCTGCGGAGATTTGCGTGGTGCTTGTGGGGGACGGCAGCTTTCGCAATATAAAGGACGGGGGCCAAAAGTCTCGCGTTTAGTTGTCTGATTGCATTCTTTACAGACAAAGTGAAACACCCTGGTGTGAATTAGTCTTTTATGCGCTCTAACAGTGTATTCCTGCACGTCTATATATTTACTTGCCATAGTCCAGAAACGTGAATTTCAATTCTATCAATATAGCTATTCAAGCAAATGAAATTGAATCAGTGTGTGTTGATTTGTAAGTTTTATTCAAATCCATGATTCATTCTCAAACCTGAAGTTGCAAATATTGCATCAAGGTAAATCAACACTCACCAATTTACTCTCTTCAGACAGAGACATCCGTAATTCATCTAACTTAAATAGCATTGACGCATAAAAATGAACAATCAAGGGTCGAGGAGAGGGTGAAGGGGTGTAAAAGTCAAGGATTCCACACAAAAAATTGTTTGTTAACCCATCAGGTGAGCGATCGAGGAGTTGTTTGAATCTACTTTTTTGGCATCGCCATAAATATATAGGACTCATATTTGATTTGGGAAAAAAATCAGTACACTCAGATCAGGCTTCTTTCCTACTCCCGACTCCCCATTCCCTATTCCCTAACTACACAAATAAATTCAGAAATCAAACCGGATTCCTATAGGTGATGCTTAGAATGATTGATTCATCCGATGATGGTAGAAGTTGATGAAAGCTTACGAAATCCAAAGTGATGCCGGCATTGATGCTTTAAAATTAGTTGATCGCCCCCAACCAGAACCCACAGCCGGACAAGTCCTCATTAAGGTAAGAGCCACATCTTTAAATTACCGTGACTTGTTAGTAGCTGAGGGCAACTACGGTTCTAAATTGACATATCCGCTAATTCCTATGTCTGATGGTGCGGGGGAAGTTGTCGCCGTGGGTGAAGGTGTGACAAGGGTAAAAACAGGCGATCGCGTCGCCGGGATTTTCTTTCAAACTTGGATTGACGACTCCCCAACCAGACAGAAAATGAAGTCTGATTTAGGTGGCAGCATTGACGGAATGCTGGCTGAATACGTTGTGCTAGACCAAAATGGGCTAGTAATCTTACCTGATCACCTCTCCTACACCCAAGCAGCCACTTTACCCTGCGCTGCTGTTACTGCTTGGCACGCCTTAGTTACAAAAGGTCACATTCGCGCCAATCACACTATATTATTGCTGGGTACTGGCGGAGTTTCGATATTTGCCCTTCAGTTTGCCAAACTCCACAATGCAAAAGTCATCATTACTTCTAGCAGCGATGAGAAATTAGCCCGCGCCAAACAACTAGGTGCTGATGAAATTATCAATTACAAAACCACACCAAATTGGCAACAGCAAGTTTATGAGTTAACAAATCGCCTTGGTGTAGATCACGTCATCGAAGTGGGTGGTGCAGGTACTTTACCACAATCACTCCAAGCCGCCAGAATTGGAGGACGTGTGAGCTTAATCGGTGTGCTGACAAGAGGCGGTGACATTGATCCTATGCCCATATTAGCTAAAAGTCTTACCTTACAAGGCATTTATGTAGGCAGTCGAGAAATGTTTGAAATGATGAATCAAGCAATATCTCACCATCAAATCTTTCCCATAATTGATTCTGTGTTTCCATTCACCGCCGCCCCAGAAGCATATCGCTACCTCGAAACTGCTGCCCACTTTGGTAAAGTCGTGATTGAAATTTAAATTCACACTACCCTTCTCCCAAAGGGAGACGCTATGCGAACGGGAAGCCGTGCGAAGCGCGTCTACATACTTCACACTTTATATTTCATACTTTCTCTCTCAGGATAAATTCATTTAGGCGATACTTGGTTATATTAGGATGCACAGAGTTGAGTATTCCTGAAAAAACCTAATATCCCGACTTTCATGACTTATTTAGAAACAGCAGCAGAATTTTACCGTGAAGTGGCAGAAACACCCGAAGTAGGACTTTGTTGTGTCCAAAGTTCACCCTTGCAATTCCCTGGCTTAAAAATTCCTTTGCCGATGCAAGAAATGAACTATGGTTGTGGTACAACGGTTCACCCAACAGAACTGATCAACCAACCAACTGTGCTGTATGTTGGCGTGGGCGGTGGATTAGAAGCGTTACAATTCGCTTATTTTTCTCGTTATGCTGGTGCGGTAATTGCTGTTGAACCTGTGGCTGCTATGCGAGAGGCTGCTACACGTAACCTCGAAATTGCCGCCACCGAAAACTCTTGGTTTAATCCTAATTTTGTCGAAATTCGCCCAGGTGATGCTTTTAATTTGCCTGTAGCTGATGCTTCGGTGGATATTGTCGCCCAGAATTGCCTGTTCAACATTTTTGAACCAGAAGATTTAACCAGAGCTTTAAAAGAAGCATATCGTGTGCTGAAACCCGGTGGACGTTTGCAAATGAGTGACCCCATTGCAACCAGTCCAATTCCTACCCATCTTCAACAAGATGAGCAACTACGCGCTATGTGTTTGTCAGGCGCAATTACCTACGACGAGTATACTCAGCGCATAATTGATGCTGGTTTCGGACAAATTGAAATTCGCGCCCGTCGCCCTTATCGTTTACTGGATGCTCAAACTTACAACTTAGAAGCAAACCTATTACTAGAAAGTCTTGATTCAGTGGCTTTTAAAGTTGCAATTCCAGAAGATGGCGCTTGTATTTTTACTGGCAAAACAGCCATTTACTTTGGTACAGCAGCTTTATTTGATGATGGCGCAGGACATCTGCTTCAGCGTGGGATTCCCGCCGCAGTCTGTGACAAAACGGCTGCTAAACTGGCGACTTTAGAGCCGCAGCAAATCATAATTACTGATTCAACCTGGCACTATAACGGTGGTGGTTGCTGTTAAAATTAAAACCCAAAATGTTAATTATTAGTTTATTTTTGGCTACGTTATTTCTGGCATACTCTCATGGAGCAAATGATAATTTTAAGGGTGTAGCAACACTGTTTGGTAGTGGTATAACTAGCTACCAAACGGCGATTGTGTGGGCAACTATTATGACCTTTGCTGGTGCAGTTGTTTCGATATTTGTGGCTGGTACATTAGTTCAAAATTTTTCGGGACAAGGTATTTTTCCCGATGAAATTGCTAATGTGCCAGAAATTCATTTAGCAGTGGCGATCGCATCTGGTGTTACAGTGTTAATGGCTGCTTTGACAGGATTTCCAATTTCGACAACTCACAGTTTAACAGGTGGGTTATTAGGGGCGGGATTAGTTGCGATCGGTCTCAAGGTTAATTTTAGTGTATTACTTAGATATTTTGTTTTACCTTTAGTATTGAGTCCCATAATTGCAATTTTATTAGCAGCAGGTCTTTATAAATTATTTGTATATACTGATTCTAAGTTTAACTTATTGTCTAATCAAAAGCTCGTAGATACACTGCATTTTATCAGTGCAGCAGTTGTCAGTTTTGCCAGAGGCTTCAGTCAAACTCCCAAGTTAGTTTCGATTATTCTGATTATTGAATATTTTTCCATTCAAGGTGGAATGTTAACCATTGCAATGGCGATGGGATTAGGTGGGTTACTCAATTCTCAAAGAATTGCTGCCACCATGAGTACAAGACTGGCTACTATAGATTCTACTCAAGGTTTGTCTGCAAATTTCGTGACCGGATTTTTAGCGATCGCAGCAACTTATTTTGGTTTACCTATTTCTACAACTCATGTTGCAGTTAGTTCCATTGTTGGCGCTGGCTTAACCGCAAAACAAGTATATTTACGTGTTTTCTGGCAAATAATTTTTGCTTGGATTTTTACTTTACCCGCCACAGCAATTATTAGTGGTATAGCTTATAGATTATTACAAGGCTAAAGATATTAATAATTCAGAAGTCAGAATCCAGCATGATTAACCAGCTTTGCTGAGGCAAAAATTTTAACTAGTTTAGACTTATGATTTATTAAACCCTGCTCAATTCCGAAGTATAGATTATGTATTCAAAAAAACATTTATCGACAGCGTTTTTCACTCCAATAAGGTACATTCATCTAGTCTCTAGCCCCTATTAACTTGTACTGCACTCAACCGAAAAACGCTGTTAGCTGTATTTTTTCTAGTTTAAATTAGGAATATCAACTCATGCAAACTACCTCAAAATGTACTACCTTTAACCAGAAATTAAATACACCATTAACTAAAAAGCCAATTACTGTTTTGCAAATTAACCTGGGTAAACGTTGCAACCTTGCTTGCAACCATTGTCATGTTGAAGCCAGCCCAAAACGTACAGAAGAACTGTCTCCAGAAATTTGCACACAGTTAATTGAATTAATCCATAAATTTCCCGAAATTGAAATTGTTGATTTGACTGGTGGCGCACCAGAAATGAATTATGGATTTAAATTATTAGTAGAAGCTGCTAGAGCAACTAATAAACAAGTAATCGTCCGCTCTAACTTGACTATTTACTTTGTCGAAGGCTTTGGTGATTTACCAGAATATTTTGCCCAAAATCAAGTGAGAATAGTTGCGTCTCTGCCTTGTTATTTAGCCGATAATGTTGATAAAATGCGCGGCGCTGGTGTTTTTGATGATTCTATCAAAGCTTTGCAGTGGCTGAACCGCGTTGGCTATGGTCATGAACCTAACTTAATTTTAGATTTAGTTTACAATCCCCAGTTACCTACAGGGGAAAAATTTGCTTTAGCACCTGAACAACAGCAGTTGGAGCAAGATTATAAAAAATTTCTAACAGATAATTTTAATATTCAATTTAATAATTTATTTACAATTACAAATCTACCAGTTGGTAGAACTAAGCTGTATTTAGAGCGTAAACAACTCTACATCCCCTATCTCCAATTTTTAGAATCCCATTTTAACGTCGGTACTGTTGAGTATTTAATGTGTCGAAATGAACTTTCGATTGATTATTTAGGAAATGTATATGATTGTGATTTCAACCAAATGATGAATCTACCCGCCAAAAATACCAACGGGGAAAACTTAACAGTAGCTAAATTGTTAGCAGCTAGTAATTTAGACTTAATTTCTGAAGTCCAAACAGCCGCCTATTGCTATGGCTGTACAGCAGGGAGTGGTTCTAGCTGTGGTGGAGCTTTAGTTTAAAATTAACTACAGAAAGCATAAAAAACCTAAGAATTTAGGTTTATGTCATCAAACGATAATCTTGCTGCAAATTTTATTAAGTATGGGTCAATAATCTTCTGATGGGTTATATGATGAGATCAGTTAAGTCTCCTCACACCACACTATAAAACCGTAGAAATTATATTTTTCTACGGTTTTTATTTTGTCTCAAAAGGGTATAGGCTAAATTCATACTAAGTTGCTTTCAGAAATAGTATTTCTACTCCCACCCAAAGTAGAGGCTTTGAAGCTAAAACAGTTTGCTGATAATACAGCTAAATCCTGATAACAAAGGACTAGTTAATTCATCTTGACTGTATAACGTTGCGACAAGTTTTAAAACTCCCTTTTCTCGTCGGTATACTTCCACCTTCTGCTCCCGACGGTCAAAAATCCAATATTCCAAGACTCCTTGTACTGAATATAACTTGAGTTTTGCTTGGCGATCGCGTTTCTCATTCTTGTCACCATCAGACAACACCTCCACTACCAATTCTGGTGCGGCTGTCAAATGTCCAGCTTCATCTAAAACTTTCGCTAGGCGCTCATGACTTGCCCAAACTACATCAGGAATCACATTATCTGCATCCGCAAAAATAATCCCTGGAGTAATTGCTACTTCTCCCAGCCCACTTTCCTCTGACCAAAGCTTCAGCACTGTGCCGATGTTAATACAAATTGCTTGATGCTTCCAGTGCGGCGCTCTTGTCACAAATAATTCCCCATCAATGATTTCATAGCGATGATTGCGATCGCTCTCAAAGATTGCTAAATCTGCTATTGTCCATCGCACTTGACTGACTGGTGTGCTGTTCATCAAAATTTTCCAGCAGATAATTATTTAAAAGTTCCCAGTGACCAGTGACCAGTTATCAGTTTCTTTTACACCTGGGTTGAAGTCCCCCACCCATTAGTGGAGTGCGTTGGCGGCGGGTTTAAATCCCCCACCATACGCCTAGTAACTGATAGCTGATAACTGATAACTGATTTAATTAGGTACAGCCACTGTCGCCTCATCAGCTATTGGTTGACTTTGATATTCAGCGACAATTTGACGGAATTGTTCTCCTTCAATGGTCTCTTGTTCAATCAAAATCTCTACTAAATGGTCAACTAATGTGCGGTTTTCTTGAATCAGGCGTTTTGCGGTGTCGTAGGATTGATTGACAATTTCCCGCACTTTGCGATCAATTTGGGCGGCAATTTCCTCAGAATATTCGGATTTGTTCATCCAATCACGCCCTAAAAATACCTCGCTATTGGGCGCTTCTAAGCAAAATTGCCCAATTTCGGACATACCATACTGTGTGACCATCTGCCGCGCTATGGCTGTCGCTAATTCTAATTTACGGTTTTCGCGCATTCCACCAGTGACTTCTGGTAAACCAAAAATTACTTCTTCGGCGGCTCTACCAGCCAATCTGGCGGTAATTCTGGCTAATAGCTGCGATCGCGACATGAGAAAATGTTCTTCGTCTGGAGTGAACCAAGTTAAACCCCGTGACTGTCCGCGCGGAATCAAAGAGACTTTTTGCACTGGGTCATGGTCTTTAAGCAAGGTTCCGACGATGGCGTAACCAATTTCGTGATAAGCAATTAAGCGTTTGACTTTGCTATCTACTAAGGGTGTACCTTCCATCCCCGCTACTACGCGGTCAACTGCATCATTAATTTCTAAGATGGTGATGGCATCTTTGCGTCTTCTGGCGGTGAGAATGGCGGCTTCGTTGAGTAAGTTGGCTAAATCTGCACCTGTAAAACCCGGTGTCCGCCGGGCGATCGCTTCTAATGACACACTCTCATCAATTTTCTTATTCCGGGCATGAACTTGCAAGATTTCTAATCGCCCTTTTAAATCTGGCGCATCGACAATTACTTGTCTGTCAAAACGTCCAGGACGTAACAAGGCTGCGTCTAAAACATCAGGACGGTTGGTAGCCGCAATAATAATGATGCCTGTATTACCTTCAAAACCATCCATTTCGGTCAGCAACTGGTTGAGGGTTTGTTCCCTCTCATCGTTACCGCCACCGATACCCGCACCCCGTTGTCTACCTACCGCGTCGATTTCATCAATAAATATCAAACAAGGGGCATTTTCCTTGGCTTTTTTAAACAAGTCCCGCACACGAGAAGCACCGACACCAACAAACATTTCCACAAATTCCGAGCCGGAAATGCTAAAAAATGGTACGCCCGCTTCCCCGGCGATCGCTTTTGCCAGTAATGTTTTACCTGTACCTGGCGGCCCGACTAACAACACACCTTTAGGAATGCGTGCGCCGACAGCCGTAAATCTTTCTGGCTGCTTCAAAAAGGTGACAACTTCTTGGAGTTCTTCTTTGGCTTCTTCTACACCTGCCACATCGTCAAATTTTACTCCTGTTTTGGCTTCCATTTGGAAACGCGCTCTGGATTTGCCAAAGTTCATCGCTTGGTTAGAAGCATTGGTGGAGCGACGCAAAAACAGTAACATTAATGCTACCAGTGGCAAAATCCACATCAAGTTGATTAACAACCCAACCGCAGCCCGACTGTTAGCAGAAGAAACTTCCCCAAACTCGACGTTTTTGGCTTTGAGTTTATTAATTAACTCTGTATTTTGATTTAACAGTCTGACTTGTAGCGGTGGTGTATCTGGACTCTGCCCTTGTAAATATACTTTGGCGGTTTGTTCTGTTTCGTCTAACTCAACTTTTCTAACTTCGCCTTTTTCGGTTTTTTCAATCAACTTGCCATAACTAATTTCGCGATCAGCTCTTTGTGCCAGGGCTGGTGTACCGCCCACAATATTTGGCAACATCATTAAACTGGCGATTAACGCCCCAGACCAAGCCACAGATTTTGGCGTTCGCTTTTGGCGGATTTTGCCTAACTCTGAGTTGGCCTTAGTTGGTTTGATTATGGGCGATCGCTGTTGCATCAATGCCTGTCTCCTAAAATTTTTCATATCATTTACCCTTTTTTTGCTGGCATGAGCTTCGCGCTGATTTTATGCCTCTTTTTCTAGCAAAAATTGTAATAACTGGAAATCACGGTTTTTTATCTAGTCTAACTTCTACACCAAACTATTCCCTACTCTCTTTACCTATGCTACTCAAGGAATTTTATTTTAGTAGGATAAATTATACTCCTGGTCTGTGGGGAGTGTGGGGGGTGTGGGGAGTGTGGGGGGTGTGGGGAGTGTGGGGAGTTTGGGAAGTGAACCAACCTTGACTGACTATTTGCTTTAGTACAGTTTTTCGTGACTTCTCATATCTACTGCTGCGACAAATTTGACTACAAAACCATAACTCGCTAAGATAAGCATAGTCGTAATGATTATGACTTGTAATCATAAGTCTGTACAAGTAGTTCATCTCATTAATTAAAAGAAGTGGGAGTGGTCAGATCCTCGACTTCTTTAAGAAGTCGGGAATATAGCAGCCTATATAAATTGCTAAAAGCCTATAAACTCTTTCTTCATTTCAGACTTCAGACTTCTTATTTGTAATAGATGAGGAAATTATGGTAAAAATTGTTGGCATTGGTGGTAGTTTAAGACCTAAATCCTATACACAGTTGGCCTTAGAAGTTGCAGCCCAAAGATTACAAGCCATAGGTGCAGATGTAGAAATTTTGGATTTGCGACAATTACAGCTACCATTTTGCAACGGTGAAAAAGAATATCCCGAATATCCTGATGTTAAACGCCTGCGTGATAGTGTCAGTGGTGCAGATGGATTGATTTTGGCAACACCAGAGTATCACGGCGGCGTGAGTGGCGTATTGAAAAACGCTCTAGATTTAATGAGTTTTGAAGAACTATCAGGAAAAGTCACAGGACTTATTAGCGTTTTGGGAGGTCAATCTAATAGCAACGCCCTGAATGATTTACGGATAATTGTGCGCTGGGTACATGGTTGGGTGATTCCAGAACAAATCGCCATCGGCCAAGCCTGGGGTGCTTTTAACCCCGAAGGTAAGTTATTAGATGAAAAACTTTCCCAAAGATTTGATGATTTTGCTCAAAGTTTAGTTGATAGCACTCGCAAACTCAAAGGCATCAATTAAATTTGTAGTGTGGGCAAAATTTGCCCACACTACTGGCTCAATCTTTTTTGTATACCTAAATTGCCTTGTAAACCACCAGTGTGAATTAGGAGAATGCGATCGCCTTTACTAAAAAACCCCTGTTGTAATAAATCCATCACACCATAAAACATCTTGGCGGTGTATACATAATCTAAAGGTATACCGTGGATTTGCTGAAATTGTTTGCTAAACTTTAGTAATTCATCGTTAACTTTGGCATAACCGCCGAAGTGATAATCACAAATTAATTCCCACGCACCCACAGATTTATTTGATATCGGTAAATCAGCCGCCAGATAATTCTGCAATAGCATTTCGATTTCTTGTTGCAGAAATCCACCATTTTTGAGAACAGGAAAAGCAATTGCTTTTTGTTGTGGAGTGAGAGAAAGTAAAATCCCGGCAAAAGTAGTACCCGTCCCACAAGCAACGCAAACAATATCAAAATTTTTTGCTTGTTGGAGAATTTCTGTACAGCCAAGCACACCATTTAAATTACATCCACCTTCAGGAATAATAAACACTTCACCGTAACGTTCTCGGAGTTCTGCTTGTAATTCTGGAGAATTGCGTTGTTTATAACTATTGCGACTCATGTAGACAAGCTGCATCCCCTGTTCTACCGCAAAACTCAACGTCGGATTAAGCGGTAGCCTTTCTTCACCGCGAATGACACCGATTGTCTGCAAACCAAATAACTTACCTGCGGCGGCGGTGGCAAAAATGTGATTTGAATAAGCACCGCCAAATGTTAACAATGTGGTGAAATTTCTGGCTTTTGCCTCTAACAAGTTGTATTTCAGCTTATACCACTTATTACCGTTAACCCAAGGGTGCATCATATCAAGACGTAGTACCGATATTTCCACACCAGCACTTTCGATGATATCGCTATGAATTTGTTGTGTCGGTGGAGGAAGAAAGATTGAGGACATGAAGAACTATAAGACACAAGAACATTTAAATGTTTTAATGATTTCTGGCAAGATGGCGGGTATCTTGAGGAAGTTGTATTTCACTAGTACAGGTCGGCGTAAATAAACAGACCATAAGAAATTGCTAAAAAGCTTGTGGTATTAATGTTCTTTCTTTTTACTTTTGCCTTGTTGAACTAACATTCTCCCTCACAGTTTCTCGCAATCGCTCCACATCGCGCATTGGTGGTGCGCCAAACAGCCGCTTGTACTCCCGGTTGAAGTGCGACGCATCATCATAACCCACAAGGTAAGCTGCACTGGTAGCGTCTAGGTTTTCCGCCAGCATTAGACGGCGAGCCTCTTGGAGTCGTAGTTGCTTCTGGAACTGCAAGGGACTCATGGCGGTGACTGCCTTGAAGTGATGGTGAAAGCCGGAAACACTCATTCCCAAATCTCGTGCGATGCTTTCAATCTTGATCGGCTCCTTAAAGTCTTTACGAAGTCGCTCGACGGCTCTGGCGATGTTGTGGGTGTAGCCTCCCAGAACAGCAATATGACGGAGCCTATTACCTTGTTCGCCCATCAGGAGCCGATACACGATTTCCCGCTTAATCAGTGGTGCAAGAACATGAGCCTCAGCAGGGGAATCTAGAAGCCTGACAAGGCGCACCACAGCATCCAACAGATTTGCATCCAATGGACTGACATCGATCGCTTTCACATCAGCACGGCTACGAGATGAGCCATACCCAGCCTCAACCATAACTGAGCTAACGAGAGTGGGGTCGAGGTCAAGGCGGAGGCTCAGGTGCGGTTTTTCCTTGGATGCTTCCAGAATTTGACTGACAATCGGCAGTTCCACCGTAGCCAGCAGATAATGTATCGGGTCATATAAATAGCGATCGCACCCCAAAAGCACTTCTTTACTGCCTTGGGCAATTACACAAAAGGCAGGAACAGAAAGACCATGAGTACATTCCCCAGGGGCGGAGGAGCGTTTGAAGTGCAATCCTGTCAGTGGCTCAATCATCCCATCCTGATGAATAGCCTGGGCAATCCGCTCAGTCAGTTCGTCTCTGTTGGCTTGCGCTCTATCTGCCTCACGCTTTGCCTGGGAGTCGTTGATTAAATCTAGATCAGACTTTTCTCTAGTTTTGGCAGCGTTCATTTCTAAGTTTGCAGAATTGTACAACGATTTTAGACGATTGTTCTATTGCTTGCCTTTGAGGATTCTTACAATAAAGCTAAAGCAATGAAAAATGATTCCGACTTTTTGTCAACATTCTAGATTTTTATTCAAGATAAAACTCAGTTTTTATGGGGCAATAGACTTTTTACTGGCAAGGCTCATCTTGTTTTTTAAATAATCTCATCTCCACTGTCATAGAGGAGGCAATAAATGTTGAATCTCTACGATTGGGATCAGCAGTATGGAGGAGTATCTGAATGCTTTTGAAATGGTTTCCCATCAAGGGGAAAAACTACCAACAGAAAATGCTGATTTTGGTTCTCGCCCTGGTGATGTCCCTGAATTACTCAGCCTGTCGTGCCGACAACAGTATGACTAGCAGTGCCTCATCAAAGATGCCGACTCAAATATCCACCAAACAGGCAGACAGTATGAAGATCAACATCAAGGTTAAAGACAAAGTAATTACAGCTACTTTGATCAACAGCAAAACCACTCAAGATTTTATTTCCCTACTGCCATTAACGCTGACTTTAGAAGATTACGCGAAAACCGAGAAAATCAGTTATCTGTCAAAAAAATTATCTACAGAAGATGCACCCCCAGGCAGCGATCCGGCTGTTGGAGATATTGCTTATTACGCTCCCTGGGGTAATTTAGCGATGTTTTATCAAGATTCTGGATACGCCAACGGACTAATTATCCTCGGAAAAATAGATGGTGACATCGACGCATTTAACGTCTCTGGCTCTGTAAAAGTGACAATCGAGCTTGCGCGATCGCAATAAATAAATCTGCTGGGTTCTGCAACTCAGAACATTTCGCCTCGTACCCACATATATGGAGAACTCAATGAAATACCTCGTTCTCATACCAACCGTCTTGATTGGTGCAATCTACGCAACGGTGGCATTTTCCCTCGACAAAACACAAGTCTCGCATAAAATTTCCCAAGCATCCGTAAAGCACTCCACTATCGTCGAGGGGGCGGACAACTTCTACAAGAGCGACAAGGTAACTATGCAGAAAGTTACTTTCAAAAACCAATACAACATGAAGGTTGCGGGGAATCTCTTCATTCCCAAAGCCTTGAATCGGAACGCTAAGAATTCCGCAATCATTGTCGGACACCCAATGGGCGCAGTCAAAGAACAAAGTGCAAACCTGTATGCCCAAAAATTAGCTGAACAAGGGTTCGTCACCTTGTCCCTCGATTTGTCCTTCTGGGGTGAGAGTGAAGGGCAGCCCCGCAACGTTGTTTCGCCGGATATTTATGCCGAAGATTTCAGTGCGGCGGTAGATTTTCTAGGTACTCAGTCATTCGTTGACAGGAACCGGATTGGCGTGCTGGGGATTTGTGGTAGCGCGAGCTTTGCCATCAGTGCTGCCAAAATCGACCCGCGCTTGAAGGCAACTGCCACGGTCAGTATGTACGATATGGGTGCAGCCAACCGTAACGGTTTGAGAAATTCTACAACCCTCGAACAGAGAAAGAAAGCGATCGCACAGGCGGCGGAACAACGCTATACGGAGTTTACGGGCGGCGAAACCAAATACACAAGCGGAACTGTACATGAACTGAATGAGAACTCCACCCCTATTGAGCGTGAGTTTTATGACTTCTACCGCACTCCCAGAGGCGAGTACACCCCCAAAGGTTCATCGCCGAAACTGACAACTCACCCGACACTTACCAGCAACGTCAAATTCATGAACTTCTACCCATTCAACGATATTGAGACGATTTCGCCTCGTCCTATGCTGTTCATCACGGGGGCAGATGCACATTCCAGGGAGTTCAGCGAAGATGCTTACAAACGCGCCGCCGAGCCAAAGGATCTTTACATCGTTCCCAACGCGGGACACGTCGATTTGTATGACCGAGTAAACCTGATTCCGTGGGAAAAACTTACATCCTTTTTCCATCAGCATCTCAGCAGTTGACACACTCCCCCATTTAAAAAAGCAATAAAAAAAGGAAGAAGATGATTAAAGACAAAGTTGTAATTATTACTGGCGCATCATCAGGGATTGGTGAAGCAAGTGCGAAATTGCTTGCCAGCAAAGGAGCTAAAGTTGTATTGGGTGCGCGACGTGAGCAGCAATTGACACAACTGGTTGATGAAATTCAAAAAGCTGGCGGACAAGCAATCTATCAAGTGATGGATGTGGTTAACCCATCTGATAACGTCCAGATAGTCAAGCTGGCCAAGGAAACATTTGGCAGCGTCGATGTGATTTTCTTGAACGCCGGCATCATGCCCACTTCTCCACTTTCGGCATTGAAAACTGATGAATGGCATCAAACGGTTGATATCAATATCAAGGGTGTGTTAAATGGTATCGCTGCTGTGTTACCAACGTTTATTAGCCAAAAGTCTGGGCATATTATCACAACTTCATCGGTGGCTGGATTAAAAGCTTATCCAGGTGCTGCGGTGTATGGCGGTACGAAATGGTTTGTCCGCGATTTTATGGAAGTTCTACGCATAGAATCTGCTCAAGAAGGGACTAACATTCGGACGGCAACCATTTATCCTGCGGCAATTAACACTGAGTTGTTAAATCAGATTACTGATCCAGGTGCGGCTGAAGCAATGACGGCGTTGTATAAGCAATATGGCATTTCACCAGATCGAGTCGCCAATGTTGTGGCGTTTGCGATCGACCAGCCAGAAGACACCAACGTGAACGAATTTACCATTGGCCCAACTACGCAGCCTTGGTAAGGATATCCGGTGCAATGTGACGCGCACCGAGAAGGTGAAGGCTGCAACCCTTAACACAAAGATAGGAATTCAAACAATGCAAAAACGAAAACTGGGAAACAGTAATCTGGAAGTTTCGGCAATCGGGCTGGGCTGTATGGGAATGAGCTTTTCCTATGGCCCGCCCAAAGACAAGCAGGAGATGACTGCTCTTTTGGGGGCCGCAGTCGATCGCGGTGTTACATTCTTTGACACTGCCGAGGTTTACGGCCCGTACTTGAATGAAGAACTTGTGGGTGAAGCCCTCGCTCCTTTCCGCGACCAAGTAATTATCGCCACCAAATTTGGGTTCGACATCAGCCCTAATTCTGATCCTCGTGGTATGAAGGGTTCACCAGGACTGAATAGCCGACCAGAGCATATTAAGGAAGCCGTAGAGGGTTCACTCAAGCGGCTCAAGGTCGAAACAATAGATTTGCTCTATCAGCACCGGGTTGACCCAAACGTGCCGATCGAAGATGTAGCTGGAGCGGTGAAGGAACTGATTCAAGCAGGTAAAGTGAAGCACTTTGGACTTTCTGAAGCTGGAGTACAAACAATCCGCCGCGCCCACGCCGTTCAGCCTGTGACGGCACTGCAAAGCGAATACTCGCTGTGGTGGAGAAAGCCGGAAGCGGAAGTGATACCAACTCTTGAGAAACTCGGAATTGGCTTTGTTCCTTACAGTCCACTGGGTAAGGGCTTTCTGACTGGCAAAATTGACGAGAACGCCACCTTCGACAGTTCTGACTTTCGCAGTACCCTGCCTCGCTTCACACCAGAGGCTCTCAAGGCGAATCAAGCTTTGATTAATCTTCTTGGCGCGATCGCCCAACAAAAGCAAGCAACACCAGCCCAGATTGCACTTGCTTGGCTGCTGGCACAGAAACCCTGGATTGTTCCGATTCCAGGCACCACGAAACTGCATCGCCTGGATGAAAACATTGGTGCAGTCTCAGTCGAACTTACGCCCGACGATCTGCGTAACATTGATGAAGCCGCCGCCAAGATTACGGTACAAGGGGCTAGATACCCCGAAAAGCTGGAGCAAATGACTGGTCGCTAAACGGTGAAAATTCAACAATGAACAGTTGATAGTTGACAGTTACTTCTCCCTAGAAGTGAGAGGAAAAGCTTAACAATCAACTATTACCCAATCCAAAATCTAAAATCCAAAATGCTATTAAATACCTTACTTCTATCAGAAGTTGGGTATTTTTTCATTCAAAACTAATGATACACATTGATATAAATCAATGGTAAACAAAATTGAGCCATGAATAAAACTTACTAATGAGTGTCTTTAGAAATTGGCATTTTACTAATTGAAGATAACAGTCCAACATAATAGTAAGCAGATTCACTCCAGATAAATTGATTTTTGGAGAAACCCAATGGTTGCACTTACAGAAAATACTTCAATTCTTGCTAATCCATCACGTTTAACTATCCAAACTATTAAAATAGCCACTCAAACTACTGCAATTCGTTGCCTTGATTGGGATAGAGAACGTTTTGATGTTGAATTTGGTTTACGCAACGGAACGACATATAATTCTTTTTTAATTCAAGGTGAAAAAATTGCTTTAGTTGATACTTCTCATCGCAAATTTGAGCAACTGTATCTAGAAATATTAACGGGATTAATTGAGCCAACCAAGATAGATTATTTAGTTATTAGTCACACAGAACCCGACCATAGTGGACTAGTCAGAGATATCTTGCAATTAGCACCAGATATTACGGTTGTGGGTGCAAAGGTGGCGATTCAATTTTTAGAAAATATGGTTCACCAGCCATTTAAATCGATTACGGTTAAAAGTGGCGATCGCTTAGATTTAGGTAATGGTCATGAATTAGAATTTATCTCAGCGCCTAACTTGCATTGGCCGGATACAATCTTTACTTATGACCACAAAACAGGTATTCTCTTTACCTGTGATGTGTTTGGAATGCACTACTGTGATGACCATACCTTTGATGAAAATTTAGCAATCATTGAAGAAGATTTTCATTATTACTATGATTGCTTAATGGGGCCAAATGCTCGCTCAGTTTTGGCAGCATTAAAACGCATTGAAAAATTAGAAATATTTACAATTGCCACTGGTCACGGGCCATTATTAAAGCATCACATTTCTGAATGGCTAGACCGCTATCAAAATTGGAGCTTAGAACAAACGAAAACTGAGCAATTTGTTGCTTTATGCTACACAGAAGATTACGGTGATAGCGAAACGATCGCACGTTACATTGCACATGGCATTACCAGAACTGGAGTAGTAGTTGAGTTAATTCCTCTGAATAACACTGAACCGCAAGAAATTCGGGAATTAGTTTCACAAGCTGCGGGTTTAGTCATTGGAATGCCACCCCAATCTGCTACACTTGCCCAAACAGCATTGAGTACAATATTAGCTGCGGCTCATCATAAACAAGCAATTGGTTTATTTGAGTCGGGTGGTGGGCAAGATGAACCAGTTTATCCATTGCGGAATAAGTTTCAAGAAATTGGCTTAACTGAAGCTTTTCCACCAATTTTAATTAAAGAAACTCCCACCAGAGTGACAGAACAATTGTGTGATGAAGCGGGAACAGATATCGGACTTTGGTTAAACCGCGATCGCGCCATCAAACAAATCAAATCCATCAACACTGATTTAGAAAAAGCTCTTGGGCGCATTAGCACAGGCTTATATATCATCACCGCAAAGAAAGCAGAAATTCAAAGCGCCATGTTTGCGTCTTGGGTGACACAAGCCAGCGCCAGTCCGTTTGGTGTAGCTATTGCTGTGGCGAAAGAACGCGCCATTGAATCATTAATGCACGTAGGCGATCGCTTTGTGTTAAACGTCCTGGAAGAAGGGAAGTACCAAGGCTATATGAAACACTTCCTCAAGCGTTTCCCTCCTGGTGGCGATCGCTTTGCTGGCGTGAAAACCTATCCTGCTGCTAATGGTTGTCCAATTCTGGCTGACGCTTTAGCTTACATGGAATGTGAAATCACCAGCCGCATGGATTGTGGTGATCATTGGGTGATTTACAGCACTGTGAAAACTGGAAGAGTCGCAAACATCAACGGACTCACCGCCGTTCATCACCGCAAAATTGGTAATCACTACTAAATCAAGTCAAAAGTAAAAAGGTAAAAGGCAAAAGCGAATAGTGCTGAGTCATAATCAAAGACTTAATTTTACCTTTTTACTTAATTAAGCTAAAACCCAATACAGTTCAGTTAAGGTAACAACTGAGACTGGTGTAGGTTGGGTGGAGGAACGGAACCCAACATTCACGCATACTAAATCAAGTCAAAAGTAAAAATGTAAAAGTCAAAAGTATAAAGAAAAGATTCTTTTACCTTTTTACTTAATTAATACCCACTCCACAAAAGAAGTCATGTATAAGCCTGTTGATAATAACCCAATTACTACCTACGAACTCAATCGGGGTCGCATTGTTCGCAGTCTAGAACTTATTCAAGATGTAATTGTAATTTCTCTATGTATTGGCTTATTTAGCTTCATGGTGATTCAGGTAAGAGATATGTTTCTCTCCTTACTTCCCCCTCTGAATTTCCAAGTTGTTACCGCCGATATTTTATTTCTGCTGATTTTGGTTGAGTTGTTCCGACTGCTGATTATTTACTTACAAGAACAACGCATATCTATTGGAGTAGCAGTAGAAGTTTCGATTGTTTCTGCCTTGCGAGAAGTGATTGTTAAAGGCGTACTTGAAACTAATTGGACTCAAGTTTTAGCGACTTGTGCATTCTTATTAGTTCTAGGAATATTATTAGTCTTGCGAGTTTGGCTACCCCCAACCTTTGAAGGCATTGATCCAGAACAACAAGTATCACAACGCTACAAACAAATGCACAAATAAAAAGGAAAAAGGCAAGAAAAAGGGTTTGTTGTAAATAGTAAATTCATTTACACCATCCTGTACTAAAAACTTTAAAAGATAAATTTTCAGACTCCAGACTTTTTTTAAGAGGTTATTATGTCTACTGCTACTATCACACCCAGCCGTCCTAGAGATGTCCAGGTTGCTGAAATTGGACAAAATACAATTATTTTGCGATCGCGCACATGGGACAGACTAAAATTTGAGGTTGAATATTCCCGCCAAAAAGGCACTACAGCCAACTCTTATTTAATTCAAGCTGATAAAAAAGCTGTAATTGACCCACCGGGTGAATCGTTTACGGAAATCTACATTCACGAATTAACACAACATCTAGATTTAGCAACCCTAGATTACATCATTCTCAACCACGTCAACCCCAACCGCCGCGCTACCCTGAAAGTATTGCTATCTCATGCACCACAAGCAACAATAATTTGTTCTCGTCCGGCGGTTAATGCTTTAAAATCCACCTTTCCCGAATTAGAGTCACACATTCAAGCAGTACGTTCAGAAGATACTTTAGATTTGGGACAAGGCCATTTGTTGTCATTCGTGACTGTACCGACTCCCCGTTGGGCAGATGGACTCTGTACTTATGATTCTGCCAGTAAAATTCTGTATACAGACAAATTTTTTGGCGCACATATCTGCGAAGACACCTTTTTTGACGAAGACTGGAAAAAATTAGACGCAGAACGCCGTTACTATTTTGAATGTCTTCATGCACCCCAAGCTAAACAAGTCGAAGTTGCTTTAGATAAATTGGCTACATTAGGTGCAAGATATTATGCACCAGCACATGGCCCGGTTGTGCGTTACAGTTTGAGCCGCTTTACTTATGATTACCGCCAATGGTGTCAAGGGCAGAAAGCTCAGGAATTTAGCGTCGCCTTATTATATGCTTCCGCTTATGGTAATACGGCAATTGTAGCGAATGCGATCGCTCAAGGATTAATTCAAAACGGCATTAATGTAGAATCAATTGACTGCGAACTAGTAGACACAGCCGAAATTACTCGCATTATCGAAGCCTGCGACGGCTTTATTATCGGTTCCCCCACTTTAGGCGGTCATGCACCCACCCAAATTCAAACAGCCTTGGGGATAATTTTATCAACAGCCACCAAAACAAAATTAGCAGGTGTCTTTGGTTCCTACGGTTGGAGTGGTGAAGCCATTGATTTATTAGAAAGCAAACTCACAGATGCAAATTATCGCTTAGGTTTTGAAACCATTAGAGTGCGCTTTAGTCCCACGGCTGAGACTCTGCAACAGTGTAAAGATGCAGGTGCTACTTTTGCTCAAACCTTGAAAAAAACCAAAAAACTGCGTGTTCCCCGCCAAGCCGTTACAGAAGCACAAGTAGACCGCACAGAACAAGCCGTCGGGAGAATAATTGGGTCTTTGTGCGTTGTAACAACTCGTGACCAAAACAGTCACAAAGGAATTTTAACTTCTTGGGTATCACAAGCCACCTTTAACCCACCCGGAATTATGATTGCCATTTCTCCAGAACAAAATGCTGACTTAATGCGTCATCCCGGTGATAAATTTGTGTTAAATATTCTCAAAGAAGGTAGAAATGTGCGCCGCTATTTTTCCCGCCAAAGCACTTCCGGCGATAACCCATTTGCGAATCTTTCTACCCAAACTGCTACTAATGGTTGTTTGGTTCTTGATGACGCATTAGCCTATTTAGAATGCACAGTCCAAAATCAACTCGAATGTGGCGATCGATGGCTGATTTATGCTGTTGTAGATAAAGGTGAAATGTTAACTAATGATGGCATGACCGCGATTGAACATCGCAAGTCTGGTAGTTTTTATTAATCAAAACCTAATTAACGTCGTGTGTAACTTTCTTTTAAACCTAACCCCCAACCCCTTCCCTACGAGGGAAAGGGCGCAAGACTCAAAGCCTCTCCCCGAAGCGGGGAGAGGTTTGGAGAGGGGTTTTTAGTATCTTTCATGACTTTCCAAACATCCTCTGAGGGTTTTATTTAATTGAGATCATTGCGATTAGGTTTGGGTAATTGCAGTACTTCAGAAAAACGAGAATATTTAACCATATCCGTAGGTGGATAATCTGCCGAGACTGCAATTAACCCTACTTTGATATCCTCGAAATAAATCACACCTCCAATCCGCCGTTCAACAAAGAAAGCTCCATGAAATAAATGATGTTCGGCAATATAAATTAAGAAAAGGTCGGTAATCTTGATTTCTCTGCCAAACATTTGCTGACAAGTTTTGCTAATAACATTATCGAGGTATTGATTATAAGCAGGCTCACCCAAATCAGTAAATTCTGGATGATCTGCAAAATTATCCATATAAAATACCCAGATATTGGATAAGTCTGCTTCATCAGTCAGTTTTTGTTTGAGTGTCTGCCATTGATCGTTTTTCATAGTATAGATATTAAAGACAGTACTTTTAAAAATCAGTGTTACATAAATATGAAATAAGTCATACAAATACAGGTGTTTTCCTATACTTTAAAGATAGAAGTAATAATCGAATAGGATTACTGTATCACTATGCAACTACCTTTTGTATTTAAAACCTTAACATTACTTGGCTTTTTCTTATCTATACCCTTGAGTATGGTTACAAGCCTGCAAGTTGTAGCAGATACATCTTCTGTTGCTACAAAGGCTGATAAACCGCAGCGTTTAAAATTAACTTTATCAGGACATACTGAACCTGTTCGGGCATTAGCTCTTGCACCCAATGGTCAACTTCTTGCTAGTGGTAGCGATGATAAAACAATCAAGCTTTGGAATCCCAAGACAGGTGCATTACTTCGGACTTTAACTGGGCATAAAGAGCAAATTAAATCAATAGTAATTACTCCAGACGCTCAAACTTTGATTAGTACTAGTTTCGATAACACTATCAAATTTTGGAATACGCAAACAGGCGAGCAAATTCGCACAATTGGCGAAAAAACAGGGGTGAGAGCCATGTTATTGACCCCAGATGGACAAACTTTAATTAGTGGTAGTGGTGATACAACCATCAAATTTCGGAATCTCAAAACTCGCAAAATTGATCGTATCTTGAAAGTAGAAGCAACAGCACTTGCGATTAGTCGTGACGGAAAAACTCTCTATAGTGGCGGTGAAAACGGCGGTAAAATTCGAGTTTGGAATATGCTAACAGGTAAAGAATTACGCAGTTTTACCCCACCCCTACCTAAAAAAGAAGAACTGATTACTGGTTCAGAAAAAGCATCATCTCCAATTACTCTTGCTGTTAGCAATGATGGGAAAATGCTACTGAGTGGTGGCTATGATGATAGTTTTCAATCTGCTGGGGTTAGGACTACAGATGGCAAAAGTTTCAAAGCTTGGAACTTGAACACAGGAAAGTTAATTCATAATTTTTCGTTGGGTTCAAGTATTGATGCCTTAGTTATCAGTCCCGATAGCAAGACATTTGTTAGTGGCGGTTTAGGTAGATCAATTATAGTGCGTGATATCATCACTGGAAAATCAGTCTTGGAGTTGATTGGACATGGCGGCGGCATTTATGGACTTGCCTTGAGTAGTGATGGTCAGACTTTATATAGTGGTAGTGGTGATAAATCTGTTAAAGTTTGGCAAATCAAACCTTAGTTTATCAATTTTGTCTCTTGTAAGGGTGTCAGGGTTTTGGCGTGAGGATCAGCCAAATGGTGTAAGTGTTCAAAATCCTCACACCCATTCTTAACAGTAGTCAGAGATGTTAGGACAATTTCACAGCTTGAGTGACAGGAATAGTAAGACTTTCCCTCCTGCCTTCTGCTATATTCCATTCAAATGGTAATAAATCTATATATTTATAGAGTTAGCAATCATAAATTACTAAAATTTATGCTGCTTTTTCCAAAATTATAGCTACAGAATTTTGACTCTGGAATTATAATCAGCCAAAAAAGACTGAAATTATCAAGCTAAAATTGGTATGATGCCAGCGATGGGACTTTAAGGAAAATAATTCAGTGACCTTATTTTTGGACTCAGCGATCGCAGCCGAAGCAGAAGCTGCTAAAAAGTTAGGTTGGGTAAAAGGCATCACTACTAACCCAACATTATTAGCCAAAAGCCCGTTACCGGTTGAGACGACGTTAAAACAACTGGCACAATTAACTACAGGGCCAGTGTTTTATCAATTGATGGCTGCTGAATTTGAAGAAATGGTAGCAGAAGGCAGAGCCGCCTTTGAGTTAATTGGACAGCAAACAGTCTTAAAAATTCCCGCTTCCTTAGTTGGTTTTCAGGTGGTGGCTGAACTAGCACCAGAAATTCCCTGTGCAGTCACAGCTATATACAGTGCAGCCCAAGCCGCAGTCTCTCAAGAAGCTGGGGCAAAATATGCGATCGCCTATGTCAATCGAGCGACTAGACTATTAGGTGATGGAGTGGCATTAGTCCGGGAAATGGCAAGTGTTTTAAAGGGAAGCAACACAGAAATTATGGCAGCCAGCATCAAATCTCCCCAAGAAGCCGTCGCATCCCTACAAGCTGGCGCTCACCATCTCACCTTACCCTTAGCAATGTTGCAGTCGATGACAAATCACGAATTGTCAGTGCAAACCATTGATGAATTTGCCGAAAATGGACGCGGGATTTTACAGGCGTAGGAGTGGTGTTTTAGCAACTTGCTGGAAATGTTGAGGTGAGCAGGGGGGCGGAGGAGCTTCAGGTGCAGGGGAGAGCGTACCTTCGTTCCCCCTTTCACCTCTGCACCCTTGCTTGCCTACACAAGTAAGTTTCTTATCCGAACCGTATTGGGGGTTTAGGTATGAAACAACCCCCACACCAATTCTGAGAAACCTGATATTTTCAATATTACTAAATAATGCTTGGTTTATCACTGCTTTAAGGGCATACTACCATAGCTCTGAAAATCCCTATAAAATCTATGTAAAGATGCCTGAAAATATACTAATTTTCAGTATTTGTGTTATTTGATATGAACGGCAAGGGAATAATAAATTTTGATGTTTCAGCTTTATCTATTTAGATAGGCAAACGCTAACTGAAATAAAGGCGTACATACATGACTACTGAATATTGCATTCCTCTGATTCCTGGATATCAAATTAGCGAATTACTATATGCAGGTTCTCGCAGCATAGTATATCGAGCTATGCGTCAATTTGATCAGATGCCAGTAGTAATTAAAGTTTTAACTTCCGAACATCCAACCTTACAAGAATTATTGCAATTTCGCCATCAATATAATATTAGTAAAAATATTGATATTCCGGGAATTATTCATCCCTTAGCTTTAGAAACTTATAAAAATAGTTATATCTTGGTCATGGCGGATACTGGGGGAATTGCTTTAAGAGAGTATGCCAAAACCAAATATATCAGTATAGGAGAATTTTTAGAGATTGCTCTCCAATTAACGCAAATTATCCACGATTTACACCAAAATCGCGTTATTCACAAAGATATTAAACCTGCCAATATTTTAATTCATCCCCAAACCAAACAAATTCAGCTTATTGATTTTAGTATTGCTTCATTACTGCCTAAAGAAACCCAAGAAATTAAAAATCCGAATGTCTTAGAAGGGACACTTGCTTATATTTCTCCTGAACAAACGGGGAGAATGAATCGAGGTATTGATTACCGCAGTGATTTTTATTCTTTGGGTGTGACATTTTATGAATTACTCACAGGGAATTTACCTTTTATCTGTGATGATCCAATGGAGTTAGTGCATTGTCATATTGCTAAACAACCAGATGAATTGAACAATGCAAAAATCCCCCAAGTCATTGCCGAGATTGTGATGAAATTGATGGCGAAAAATGCTGAAGACCGTTATCAAACAGCTTTAGGTTTAAAATTTGATTTAGAAAAATGTCTGACAGAATATCAATTAACTGGTAGATTAGACTATTTTACAATTGGTGAGTGGGATATTTGCGATCGCTTCCTCATTCCCGAAAAACTCTATGGACGAAAAGCCGAAGTTGGCGCATTATTAAGCTCTTTTAAACGTGTATCAGCAGGTACGGCAGAATTAACGCTAGTTGCTGGTTTTTCCGGGATTGGTAAAACCGCCGTGATCAATGAAGTGCATAAACCAATTCTCCAACAACGAGGCTATTTTATTAAAGGGAAATTTGACCAATTTAGTCGTAACATTCCCTTGGGTGGTTTTGTGCAAGCCTGCCGCGACTTGATGGGACAGTTACTATCCGAATCTGACATCAAACTTCAGCGATGGCAAGCAAAAATTTTGGCAGTTTTAGGCGACAATGCCCAAGTTTTGATTGACGTAATACCCGAATTAGAATTAATTATTGGTCAACAACCACCTGTAGCGGAGTTAGCGGCTAGTGCGGCACAAAATCGGTTTAATTTGTTATTTCAAAAGTTTATTAATATATTTACCACTGCCGAGCATCCTTTAGTAATATTTTTAGATGATTTACAGTGGGCAGATTTAGCTTCTTTGGAGTTGATTAAAACCCTCATCAAAACAAGTCATTATCTGTTGGTGTTAGGTGCATATCGAGATAATGAAATATCAGCAACTCACCCATTACTGTTATTGCTGGAAGAACTCAACAAAACACAGGCAAGGATTAATAAAATCACTCTGAGACCTTTAGAGATTGATGATATTAATTATTTGCTGGCGGAGACATTAAATTGCTCTTTAGAATTGGCTAAACCACTTACAGAATTAATCAACCGCAAAACTCAAGGTAATCCTTTTTTTACCATTCAGTTTCTCAAAGCATTACATGAAGAAAAATATATTACCTTTAATTGCGATCACCGCTTTTGGGAATGTGATCTTGTCCAAGTCAATACACTATCACTCACTGATGATATAGTCCAGTTCATGGCGTTGCAATTACAGAAATTGCCAGATGTCACGCAAAAAGTGTTGAAGTTAGCTGCTTGTATTGGTAACACTTTTGATTTAGCAACCTTAATGCTGATCTCAGAATTATCGCCACAGGAGACAGCAAAAGCATTATGGAAAGCTTTGCAAGCAGGGTTTATTTTACCTAACAGCCAAGTTTATCAGTTATTACAGTCTGATGAGATTGGTGGTTATGAGGTAGAAAATAGCATTAATCCTACATATCAATTTCTACACGATCGCATTCAACAAGCTGCCTATTCTCTTATTTCCGATGACCAAAAGCAAATCACCCATTATCAAATCGGAAAACAATTATTATGCAATACTCCGCTAGAGCAACAGGAAAATAGAATTTTTGATATTGTCAATCATCTGTATCGCGGCATTAATTATATCACTCAGCAACTAGAGAAAGATGAATTTGCTCAATTAAACTTCATAGCAGGTAAAAAGGCTAAAATTTCTACTGCTTATAAAGCAGCTATAAAATATTTTCAAACAGGACTTAGTGTGTTATCAGATGATAGTTGGCAAAATAATTATCACTTGATATTTTCTTTGTATAAAGAACAGGCAGAGTGTGAATATTTTCTGGGAGATTTTGCCAGGGCTGAAGAATTATTTGCAATTACTTTACAGCATTCACGAAATATTTTCGATCAAGCTGATATTCATGCAGATTTAATGATGCTAAAAATCACCCAAGGCGACGATTTTAATGCTGCCATTGCGGCTGGGTTAAAAGCTTTAGATGCTTTGGGAATGAGTCTACCAACCCTATCCACAGCAATTCAATCTGCCATTGATATTGAATTAAAGAAATTAGCATCATTCCGCACAACTGAGATTTATTATCATCTGCTGAATTTGCCTGTAATGGCTGACCCCAACAAAAAAGCTTGTATGAAGCTTTTAAGTGTTTTATGTTCTATCACTTATCTCACAGGTAGCCATCAAATCAATCAATTAATCCGCTTGTTAATGCTCAATACTTCTTTTGAGTATGGCAATTGCGAAAACTCTGGTATTGGTTACTGCTTTTATGGAATGGCACTCATTGAACAAGGAGAATATCAAACCGCCTATCAATTTGGCAAGCAAGCCCTAGAGCTTGATCAAAAATTTAATCATCCACAATATCTTGCCCAAAATAGTAATATATTTTGTCATACGATTAATCCCTACATTAAACCGTTAAAAACTAATTTACCCCTCTACCAACGTTCATTTAATATTTGCCATGAATGTGGAGATTTAGTATTTGGTGTTTGGGCGGTTTTGTTCATTATTTGGACGTTGTTAATTCAAGGCAAGAATTTGATAGATGTTTATGCGGAAATGGAGAATTATTCAGATTATGTCCAAAAAGCCAATGATATCAACATATTACAAGGCTTTCTCCAACAACAACAATTTTTATTACATCTACAGGGGAGGATACATTACACTGAATTACTAGCCAATTGGGATAGTGAAGATATTAACTGTATTCAAATTTGGCGGAAAAATAATTTTCCTTCTGGTATCAATTGGTACTGTTTTTTGAGAATTCAGCTATCTTATATTTATGGTGATTATGTTGATGCAGTCAAAACTGCGATCGCTAATCAACAAACTCTGACTACTAATGGTAGTAGTTTCCCAATTATTCAATATCACTTTTATTATCCTCTGAGTCTCATTGCTCTTTACCCCCAAGCAACACCCGAAGAACAAAAATCTTACTGGCAAATTATTCTTCAACATCAACAACAGATTAAAATATGGGCAAATAATTGTCCCGAAAACTTTCTGCATAAATATAATTTATTAGCAGCAGAAATAGCGCGGCTATCTGGTAATATTTGCGAAGCTATTGACCTTTACGATCGCGCGATCGCAGGTGCAATTGAAAATGAATATCTCCAAGAAGCTGCACTGAGTAACGAACTCGCTGCTAAATTTTACCTCGACTGGGGTAAAGAAAAAATTGCTTCAGTTTATATGCAAACCGCTTACTATTACTATGCCAGTTGGGGTGCGATCGCCAAAACCGAAGATTTAGAATATCGCTACCCTGACTTGTTACGTCCCATTCTTCAACAGATTAACCCTACTCTCAACATCTGGGAAAATATCGAAAATTTGTTTGTCCCGAATCTCTCAATTCACTCTTCTACACAAGTCAATCAAGCTTCTAGCTCTAGTATTAATACTGCCCTAGATTTTACCGCCATCATCAAAGCTTCTCAAGCATTATCTAGCACAATTGATTTAGATGAACTGTTACAAAAACTCACAGAGATTATTTTGCAAAATTCTGGTGGCGATTACTGTGCTTTAATCTTGCCTGATAGCGATGGTAATTGGCATCTCAAAGCCATCGGCACACCTGAAAATACCCAAGTTTGTTTTGAACCTCTAGAAAATAATCATCATTTACCAATTAAACTGATCAATTATGTCAAAAATACTCAAGAAGTTGTCGTATTTGATAATCTGCAAACGGATTTGCCTGTTATTAGTGAATATTTAAATATCCACCGTCCAAAAAGTGTGTTGTGTTTACCAGTACTCAATCAAGGAAATTTGATTGGGGTTTTATATTTAAGAAATCAGTATACTAGCGAAGTATTTACACGCGATCGCATTCTCATTTTGGAAATTCTTTGCACCCAAGCAGCGATTTCTCTAGAAAACGCCCGCCTCCACGCCCAAGAACGAGAAAAATCTGAGCGTTTAGAAAAATCTCAACAAAGATTGCAAATCATCATTCAACAAACTCCAGTCGCTATCTTCGAGTGGAATACTCAGTTTGAATGTCAACATTGTAATCCAGCCGCCGAAAAATTGTTTGGCTATACACAAGCAGAAATTGTCGGCAATAATTTGCGGATAATTATCCCGGAAGAACATCATGTTTATGTAGATGATGTGACTGCTTCGATTTTAGCTGAACATGGTGGTTCTCACGCAATTAATGAAAATATTACTAAAGATGGTCGACGGATTATTTGTGAATGGTTTAATGCCCCAATGTTAGATGCTAATGGTCAGGTTTGTGGTGGAGTTTCAATTGGTTTAGATATTAGCGATCGCCAAAAAACAGAAGCAGCAATTCATAAAAAATCCCAAGAATTAGAAACAGCTTTACAAGAACTCAAACAAGCCCAAATTCAGATGGTACAAAATGAAAAAATGGCTTCTTTGGGTAATTTAGTCGCGGGGGTAGCCCATGAAGTTAATAATCCCATTGGTTTTCTCAATGCTAGTATTAGCAACGCCCAAGAATATGTGCAGGATTTAATTGGGCATTTAGAACTTTATCAGCAATATTATGCCCAACCTGTTGAGGCAATTCAAGAAAATGCTGAAGACATTGATTTAGACTTTTTAGTTGCAGATTTACCTCATTTGCTAGATTCGATGACGGAAGCCATGCAGCGCATTAAATCAATTAGTATGAGTCTGCGGACGTTCTCTCGTGCTGACACCGATAGCAAAGTCATGGCTAATATTCACGAAGGTTTAGATAGTACCTTATTAATTTTAAAATATCGCTTAAAAGCTAATGACAAACGTCCTACTATTGATGTTCAAACAAATTATGGCAATATTCCTTTAGTTGAATGTTTTCCGGGTCAGTTAAATCAAGTATTTATGAATGTTTTGGCTAATGCTATTGATATGTTTGATGAAATAGCCCAAACCCGCACATTTGCGGAATTACAAACTCATCCCCAACAAATTACTGTTCGTACTCAAGTTGTTGCCCATCAAGTTTATATTCATATTCAAGATAATGGCAAAGGTATGGGTGCAGAAGTACAAGAGAAAATCTTTGAGCATTTATTTACTACCAAAGGAGTCGGTAAAGGTACTGGGTTAGGACTGGCGATCGCGCGGCAAATTATCGAAGAAAAGCACGGCGGTCAAATCACAGTCAGTTCTGTTTTGGGGGAAGGGACAGAATTTATCATCCAACTGCCAGTGTAAATTTTTACGTTACTATTGAGTAAGGTTGAGCGTTTGGGAATACTAAATCAAGACATTTTCAAGATTTAGATATTATGATTGACACGCTTGTGAAGATTCCCGGATATCGCATTAGTGAAGAACTCTACAATGGTTCGAGAACGCTGGTTTACCGCGCAGTCAGAGAAAGCGACTCAATACCAGTAGTCATAAAACTGCTGAAAAATCCTTATCCCAGCTTTAGCGAACTGTTGTTATTTCGCAATCAATACACTATTGGCAAAAATCTCAACTCACCTCTGATTATCCAAACCTATAGCCTTGAACCCTTACATAATGGCTATATGTTAGTTATGGAAGACTTTGGGGGAATTTCTCTCAAGGATTATTTCAGCAAAAATCAGGGTCTTGCATCTTTAGAAGAGTTTTTAATTTTAGCGATCGCACTCTGCGACACTCTCAACTTACTCTACCACGAGCGAATTATTCATAAAGATATTAAACCCAGCAATATCTTAATTAATCCTGAAACCAAGCAAATCAAATTAATCGACTTTAGTATTGCATCACTCCTACCCAGAGAAACCCAAACCCTAGTTAACCCCAACGTATTAGAAGGCACACTCGCTTATATATCTCCCGAACAGACAGGGAGAATGAACCGGGGTATTGATTATCGCACAGATTTTTATTCCTTGGGTGTGACTTTTTATGAATTCCTCACAGGTGAGTTACCATTCTCATCTAATGATGCGATGGAATTGGTACATTCTCACATTGCGAAAATTCCCCCATTATTACACGCAATTAATCGAGATATCCCCTCAGTTATCTCAGAAATCGTCAGTAAGTTGATGGCGAAAAATGCTGAAGATAGATATCAGAGTGCATTAGGATTAAAATTTGATTTAGAAAAATGCTTAAATCAACTAAGAGAAACTGGTGAGATTCAGAGTTTTGCAATTGCGAGTCGGGATTTGTGCGATCGCTTCATTATTCCTGATAAATTATATGGCAGAGAAACCGAAGTAAATACCCTACTAGAAGCATTTGAAAGAGTCAGCCAGGGTACAACGGAAATGATGCTGGTGGCTGGGTTTTCGGGAATTGGTAAAACAGCAGTTGTTAACGAAGTGCATAAACCAATTGTTAGACAACGTGGCTATTTTATTAAAGGTAAATATGACCAATTTCAACGTAATATTCCCTTTTCGGCATTTGTGCAAGCATTCCGCGATTTAATGGGGCAATTATTGACCGAAAGCGATGTACAAATCCAGCAATGGAAACATAAAATAGTAGAGGCTGTCGGGGAAAATGGACAAGTCATTATTGAAGTCATTCCCGAATTAGAAAACATTATTGGCAAACAAGCACCAGCTAAAAAATTATCAGGAGCCGCCGCCGAAAATCGCTTTAATTTATTATTTCAAAAATTCACCCAAGTCTTTACAACCCCTGAACATCCCCTAGTGATGTTTCTCGATGATTTGCAATGGGCTGATTCCGCATCATTAAAATTAATGCAGCTATTAATGGCTGATATTGGGTATCTTTTTATTATTGGTGCATATCGTGATAACGAAGTCCATTCAGGACATCCATTATTGTTGACTTTGAGTGAAATCCAAAAGACACAAGCAACAATTAACACAATTAACTTAGTACCACTCAGTCAAGTGCAAGTGAATCAGTTAGTTGCTGACACACTCAAATGTTCAGAAGCTTTGGCATGGAATCTTTCTGTATTAATCTATCAAAAAACTCAAGGTAATCCATTTTTCGCTACCCAGTTTCTCAAGGCATTACATCAAGATAGACTGATTCAATTTGATTTTGAATTAGGTTGTTGGGAATGTGATATTTCCCAAGTAAAGGCGCAAGCGGTTACAGATGATGTTGTAGCTTTTATGAGTTGGCAATTGCAGAAACTGCCGCCCTCAACACAAGAAATCATCAAACTGGCAGCTTGTATTGGTAATTCTTTTGATTTAGCAACTTTAGCAATTGTTGCAGAACAATCTCAAATTGAAACAGCAGCTTGTTTGTGGAAAGCATTACAAGAAGGGTTGATTATACCCATTGGTGATGTTTATAAGTTTTATGTTGGGCAAGAAAATCTTGTAAGTATATCGGCAAATCAACAGACTGTTAATTACAAATTTATACACGACAGAGTACAACAAGCCGCTTATTCTCTAATTCCCGATGACCAAAAACAAGCAACTCACTATCAAGTCGGTCAACTGCTATGGAAAAACACAGATGTTGCAGCCATAGAACTCAAGATTTTTGATATTGTCAATCAGTTGAATAAAGGTATTGACATTATTATTCAGGCATCAGAATGCTATGAGTTAGCTGAATTAAATTTATTGGCTGGCAAGAAAGCCAAAACTTCAACCGCTTATAAATCAGCCGTTAAGTATTTGGAAGTAGGCATTAAACTATTATCGATAGATAGTTGGCAAAATCACTATCAACTTACTTTTGATTTATATCGAGATTGTGCAGAATGTGAATATTTTAATAGCAATTTTGCTCAGGCAGAAAAGTTATATGATATTGCTTTGCAGAATACTCCAGATGACATTCATAAAGCAGAGATTTATGCTAGTTTGTCAACTCTGCGGATTGTTCAGGGTGAAAATTTGGCAGCAGGTTTTGCAGCTGCACAGGAAGGATTAAGAGTGTTAGGTATTACAGTACCCGATCGCACTGCGCTGCCAACTGAGATTCAAGCTCAACTCGAAAAAGTACAAGCAAAATTAGCAACAATCGAACTTTCATCTTTGCTAGAACAAGCAAAAATGACCGCGACGCTGCAAAAAGCCCAGATGAAATTACTGTTGGGTATGTGTACTGCTGCTTACTTAATCGGTAATGAGGAACTTGGCTTTTTATCCAACCTCCTCATGTTGGATTTGTCATTGAACTATGGCGCAGCAGAAAGTTCTGGTTTTGCTTACTGTTTTTATGGGATTAGTTTGGTGAATCAAGGGGAGTATCAAAAAGCTTATGAGTTTGGTCAATTGGCCTCTGCGCTTGATCGTCAATTTGAGGCGTTACCGTTTATTGTCAAAAGTAACAATCACTTTTGTCATGCAATTAATCTTTATAGCAGACATATTAAGACAAATTTACCGATTTATGACGAATCATTCCGAATTTGTCAGGAAATAGGCGATCTGCTCTATGGTGTTTGGTCAGTTGTGTTTATTACTTGGACTCATCTGATTAAAGGCGACCCGCTCAACGAAGTATACGCTGAAACCGAGAAATATCACAGCTACGTCGAGCGAGTCAACGATCAAAATATGCTGTATATGTTTAGCTTGCAGAGAGAATTTCTGCTGCATTTGCAAGCTTTAACAGAAGTTACCGATTTGTTGGACGATGGGTTAGTAGATCGAACAACTCCCTACATTGAAGTTTGGCGACAAAAGCAGGTAACATATTGTATTAATTGGTATAACCAACTAAAGATTCAGTTACTCTACCTCTACGGTCGTTATACTGAGGCGATCGCTTCAGCAGCAGAAATTGAGCAAACGATGGGCGCGGCGGGAAATTTTTTCCCGATTATTCAATATCACTTCTACTACCCGCTCTCCTTAGCTGCTTTGTATCCTACAGTCACCGCAGAGACAAAAATCCAGTATTGGGGCATTCTACAACAACAACAGCAACTCTTAAAACGTCAGTCCGAGACTTGTTCTGCGAACTTTCTACATCGATATCTACTGCTTTCGGCTGAAATGGCGCACATTTCTGGTAATCCTTTAGAGGCGAGCGATTATTACGATCGTGCCATCTCATTGGCTCAAGAAAACGACTACCTCCAAGAAGAAGCACTAGCAAACGAACTAGCCGCTAAATTTTATCTAGATTGGGGCAAACAGCGTATAGCTCAAGAATACATGATTCAAGCCTACTATTGTTATGCCCGTTGGGGAGCAAAAGCCAAAGTTGCCGACTTAGAAAAACGCTATCCCCAACTACTTGCACCCATATTACAGCAAACTCGTGCGGCTTTTTCTACGAACGAAACTATCTTCACTTTGGGGACTGTCACATCTACACGTTCTTCCAGTTCTAGCACCAGTGTCTCAGATACCCTAGATTTAACCGCAATTCTTAAAGCCTCTCAAACTATCTCTGGGGAAATTGAACTAGAAAAACTACTTGCATCGTTGCTTTCCATCGTGATTGAAACTGCTGGGGCTGATAAATGCGTGTTAATGCTATTGCAAGACAACCATCTATTAATTCAAGGTGCAATTACCCAAGGAACAAACCCAGTCGTCTTGCAAAGTCTTGCGATTGAAGACAGCCAAGATATTCCCCAAAAACTCATTTACAAAGTCAAAAACAACCAACAAACTGTTGTTTTATTGGATGCGATCGCAGATATCACTTTCGCCAATGACCCCTATATTATCCGTCAACAGCCAAAGAGTATTTTGTGTAGTCCGATTTTAAATCAAGGTAAGTTGCTGGGGATTTTATATCTAGAAAATAATTTAGCAAAGGGGGCGTTTACGAGCGAACGCGTTGAACTACTCAACCTACTTTGCGCCCAAGCTGCTATTTCCCTAGAAAATGCCCAACTTTATCAACGTTCTCAGGAATATGCCCAACAGTTAGAACAAGCATTACAAGACTTACAACAAGCCCAATTACAAATGGTGCAAACTGAGAAAATGTCAGCCTTGGGTAACTTAGTCGCTGGTGTCGCCCACGAAATGAATAATCCTTTGGGCTTTATTGCAGCTACTCTCAAACAAGCTAAACCCACCTTTGCCGATATTATCGAACACTTAAAAATCTATCAAGAAACCTTACCCGATAAAACTGAAGAAATCCTCGACCACGAGGCAGAAATTGATTTGGAATATACCATAGAAGACTTGCCTAAAATGCTGGATTCTATGACAATGGCTTGCGACAGATTAAAAAATATCAGCACTTCCCTACGCACTTTTTCCCGTGCTGACAGAGATTACAAAGTACCATTTAATCTTCACGAAGGCATTGATAGTACAATTTTAATTCTCAAACATCGTCTCAAAGCCAACGAACAACGTCCGGCGATTGAAGTAGTAACTAATTACGCTAATTTACCTCAACTTGAATGTTTCCCTGGGCAATTAAATCAGGTATTTATGAATATTTTGGCGAATGCCATTGATGCTTTAGATGAATCAAATCACGGACGGAGTTTTGCAGAAATTCAAGCTCATCCTAACCAAATTACAATCACCACATCAATAGCAGATAAATTTGTCAAAATCTCCATTGCTGATAATGGTAAAGGAATGAGTGCAGAGGTAAAACATAAAATCTTTGACCATTTATTTACTACCAAGGGAGTCGGTAAAGGTACTGGCTTAGGATTAGCGATCGCGCGGCAAATTATCGAAGAAAAGCACGGCGGTAAAATTACGGTTAATTCGATTTTAGGTGAGGGAACAGAATTTATAATTTCCCTGCCGATTATATAAAAAGGAATCAGAAGACAGAATTGGTGAATACTTCACTCATAAGATACACCTAGCTTGTCTAAGGATTCACTGATCTGTGTTGTTCACATCTCAAATAGGAATACCATATTGTCTGATTAATAAATTCAGTAATTCATAATCTCTTTAACTAATTATTAGTGATTAAACCTCTCACAAATGGGAATACTAAGTTTATCTAAACTTGCTGCGCGTGGTTTCATCCATGTAGAGAAGCAACCACCCAAAGAAACTAGAGGTATATATCAATGACTACTGAGTTGCAGACACCCGTCATTCCTGGATATCAAATTAGTTCTCAATTGTATGCAGGTTCTAGAACCATAGTATATCGTGCTATCCGTCAAGTTGATCAACTGCCAGTAGTCATCAAACTTCTCACTTCCGAATATCCGAGTTTTCACGAGTTATTGCAATTTCGGAACCAATACACAATTAGTAAAAATCTGCAAATTTCGGGTGTTATTCGTCCCTTGTCATTAGAAACTTATGGGCATGGTTATATATTAGTGATGCCGGATACGGGAGCGATCGCTCTAAGAGAATATATCAAAACCACGACTCTTTCTTTAGCGGAATTTTTAGCGATCGCGATTCAACTCAGTAATATTCTCCAAGATTTACATCAACACCGTGTAATCCACAAGGATATCAAACCTGCGAATATTCTGATTCATCCCCATAGCAAACAGATACAATTAATTGACTTTAGTATTGCTTCTTTATTACCGCGAGAAACTCAAGAAATCAAAAGTCCCAATGTTTTAGAAGGGACACTTGCTTATATTTCTCCAGAACAAACCGGGAGAATGAACCGGGGTATTGATTACCGCAGTGATTTTTATTCTTTGGGTGTGACCTTCTATGAACTGTTGACGGGGACTTTACCGTTTATCTGCGATGATCCAATGGAGTTAGTGCATTGTCACATCGCCAAAACTCTGATTTTGGGTAATCAAATAGATATTCCCCAGGTAATTGCAGATATTGTGCTGAAATTAATGGCGAAAAACGCCGAAGATAGATATCAAAGTGCTTTGGGATTAAAGCATGATTTAGAAACTTGCACTCAGCAATTACAAGATACTGGTACAATTACCAATTTTGCCATTGGACAACGGGATATTTGCGATCGCTTTCTCATCCCCGAAAAACTCTACGGACGTGAAGCCGAAGTTATCAGCCTGTTGCAAGCCTTTGAACGTGTCGCCAAGGGTACATCTGAAATGATGCTGGTTGCGGGATTTTCGGGAATTGGGAAAACCGCCGTCGTCAACGAAGTGCATAAACCCATCACCCGCCAGCAAGGCTACTTCATCAAAGGAAAATTTGATCAGTTTAACCGAAATATTCCCTTATTGGCTTTTGTCCAAGCTTTGCGCGATTTGATTGGGCAGTTATTATCAGAATCAGATACCCAATTAAATCAATGGCGCAGTCAGATTCTCGCGGCTTTGGGCGATAATGGACAAGTTTTAATTGAAGTGATGCCAGAACTCGAAAGAGTCATTGGTAAACAACCACCTGCACCAGAATTATCAGGAACAGCCGCCCAAAACAGATTTAACTTATTATTTCAGAAATTTATTGCCGTCTTTACGACCGCCGAACATCCATTAGTGATGTTTATTGATGATTTGCAATGGGCAGATTCCGCATCTTTGCAATTAATTAAACTGCTGATGGCAGATAAAAATTATCTGTTATTGTTGGGCGCTTATCGAGATAATGAAGTTTCGCCAACTCACCCGTTAATCTTAACAGTTGCAGAACTCCAGCAAGTTGGTAGAACTGTAAATACAATTACCCTTGCGCCTTTGACTTTGAGTGACACCAATCAGTTAATTGCCGATACACTGCATTGTACAACTGAGCGATCGCTTCCTCTCACAGAATTAATTATCCGTAAAACTAAAGGTAATCCCTTTTTCATTACCCAATTTCTCAAAGCCTTACACGAAGATGGAGAAATTAAATTTAACCGTGAACAAGGCTATTGGGAATGTGATATTGCTCAAATTAATGCCTTATCTCTCACCGATGATGTGGTTGAGTTTATGGCACAGCAGTTACAAAAGTTACCTGATGAAACTCAAAATGTTCTCAAGTTAGCTGCTTGTATTGGTAATTCTTTTGATTTAGCTACCTTAGCAATTGTTTCCGAACAATTACAAATGGAAGCGGCAACAGCCTTGTGGAAAGCTTTACAAGAAGGATTAATTCTGCCCCAAAGTGAAGTTTATAAATTTTATCTCAGCCACGAACAAGCCAATCAAAACACTCACAAAATTGAGAACTTAACTTATAAATTTTTACACGATCGCGTCCAACAAGCTGCTTATTCTCTCATTCCTGACCGCCAAAAACAAGCTACTCACCGCAAAATTGGGGCATTACTTTTAAATAATACCTTAGAATCAGAGTTAGACAACCGAATTTTTGATATTGTCAATCAACTCAATATCGGTATTGAATTAATTACAGAACTATCTCCAAGAGAACAATTAGCCGAGTTAAACTTGCGGGCGGGACACAAAGCCAAAGTAGCTACCGCCTACGCGGCGGCTGTGAGTTATTTAAACACTGGTTTAACACTGTTAACCGAAAATTGCTGGCAAAATCAGTATGCACTGACTCTGCAAATGTATGAATCTTTAGCAGAATCAGAATATTTAAATACTAATTTTGCCCAATCTAAATATTTCATTGATCAAACCCTATTATCGGCGCGTCAACCACTCGATAAAATCAAAGTTTATGAAATTCAAATCTTAGCTTACACTGCCCAAAATCAACTGCTAGAAGCTATCAATACAGGTAGGGAGGCTTTGAATTTACTGGGCGTTGATTTCCCAGAAGATTGTGATTTTGAGACGATGATTGCCGAACACCAACAACTCAAAATTATTTTAGGCGATCGCCCCATCGAATCTCTCGCAAATTTACCAATTCTCCAAGCACCTGATCAATTGGCAGCAATGCGAATCTTAGTAGGTTTATTTGCATCTGTCTATTTAGCCAAACCACAATTGTTACCTTTAAAGATATTCACAATGGTGAAAATCTGCATTCGATGTGGTAACTCTCCCCAAGCCGCCATCGCTTATAGTTTATATGGCTTATTTTTATGTGCGACTGGTGAAATTGAACGTGGCTATCAATTTGGGCAACTGGCAACTACTATTTTAGAGCAATTGCAAGCCAAAGAATTAACTAGTAAAGTAAATCTGACTTTTGCTTTATTTATTAAACATTGGCGAGATTCTTTACGTTCCACATTACCTGTATTTTTATCTGGTTTAACCAGTGGTTTAGAATATGGTGATTTAGAATATGTTGGTTATTGTGCCAACTGCTATTGCCAATTTTTATTTTGGACAGGTGAACATCTAGAAATTGCCGAAGCAGAAGCCGATAAATATTGTCTGCTCATTGAAGATATTAAGCAAGAAGCTTCGTTAATTTGGGCAAATACCTGGCGACAAACAGTTGTCAATCTGCGTGGCAAAGCCGAAAATGTGATGACGCTGGTTGGTACAAGTTTTGATGAAACTGTGACTTTACCTGCCTTAATTCAAAGTCGCAATGTCAACGGTATTTGCTATGTTTATCTTGCTAAACTTTTACTCTGTTATTTGTTTGGTGATATTGACACCGCGAGAGAATACGCCAGCAAATTTGAAGAATATGAACAAGGGGCGGCGGGTTTATTAATTACTCCCCTGAAGAACTTTTATCAATCTTTGAGTTTATTGTCAGAATATTCTAGCCCAGATACTCTCACAACAACTGTAGATTTAGAGAAGGTTGCCAAGAATCAACAATCTATGCAGATATGGGCTGATCATGCCCCTGCGAATTATCTGCATAAGTTTCAACTAATAGAAGCAGAAACTTATCGGGTATTAGGCAAATATTATGAAGCCGGGGATTTGTACGATCGCGCGATCGCCCTCGCCCAAGCCAACGGCTACCTCCAAGAACAAGCCCTCGCCTATGAACTGGCTGCTAAGTTTTACCTCGCTTGGGGTAAAGAAAAAATCGCCACAACTTATATGCAGGAAGCTTACTACGGTTATGCCCATTGGGGTGCAGAAGCCAAAACCAAAGATTTAGAAAGTCGTTACTCTAATTTACTGCGTCCGATTTTTCAGCCAGCTACAGCAACTCTCAACCCCTTAGAAACCCTGGCGGCTGTGACTAGTTCTAATGTCTCATTTCATAGTGCCACTACTGCCTCTTCTAACACCAGTTTGAATCTAGCCTTAGATTTTGCCGCTATTATCAAAGCCTCGCAAAGTCTTTCCAGCACCATTCAATTAGATGATTTGCTGTCTCAATTAACACAAATTATTCTGCAAAACTCTGGTGCTGATCACTGCGCCTTGATGTTACCCAACCGTGCGGGAATCTGGCAAGTCAGAGCGATCGCCACAACCAACACCACAAAACTTTGTGCGGAACCTTTGGAGAACAATCCTAATTTGCCAGTCAAGCTGATACAGTACGTCAAAAACACCCAAGAAGTCGTAGTAGTTGACAATCTCAAAACTGATTTGCCTGTCATTGGTGAATATTTAACTCTGCACCAACCAAAGAGTGTATTGTGCTTACCAATTCTCAATCAAGGCAATTTAATTGGGATTTTGTACTTAAAAAATCAGTCTAGCAGTGGGGTGTTTACAAGCGATCGCATCTTGATTCTCAACTTTTTGTGTACTCAAGCTGCCATTTCCCTAGAAAATGCCCGCCTCTATCACCAAGCCCAAGAATATGCCCAACAGTTGGAACAATCCCAACTCCAAATAGTACAAAATGAAAAAATGGCATCTTTGGGTAACTTAGTCGCCGGGGTTGCCCATGAAGTTAATAACCCCATTGGCTTTCTTTACGGTAGTATCCGTAACGCCCAAGAATACACCCAAGATTTAATCGGACATCTAGAACTGTATCAACAACATTATTCTGAACCTGCTGCCCCAATTCAAAATAATGCCCAAAATATCGACTTGGAATTTTTAATCGAAGATTTACCCAAGTTGCTGCATTCCATGACAGAAGCAACGGAACGCATTAAATCTATTAGCAACAGTCTGCGTACCTTCTCCCGTGCCGATACAGTCAATAAAGTCATAGCTAACATTCATGATGGTTTGGATAGCACATTAATGATTTTAAAATACCGCCTAAAAGCCAATGAACAGCGCCCCGCCATCAATATTCAACAAGAATATGGCCATATCCCAGAAATTGAATGCTTTCCTGGACAGTTAAACCAAGTATTTATGAATATCTTGGCTAATGCCATTGATATGTTTGATGAGATGGCGCAAACTCGCACATTTGCGGAATTACAAACCCATCCCCAAGAAATTACGATCCGTACTTATGTCACTGCCAATCAAGTTTATATCCATATTCAAGATAACGGCAAAGGTATAAGTGCAGATGTGACAAATCGCATCTTTGACCATTTATTTACTACTAAGGGAGTCGGTAAAGGTACGGGCTTGGGATTAGCTATAGCAAAGCAAATTATCGAAGAAAAACACGGCGGTAAAATCACAGTCAATTCTGCTCTAGGTGAAGGGACAGAATTTATCATCCAACTGCCAGTGTAAATTTTTACGTCATCATAGAGGAAAGTTGATCCTTTGGGAATACTAAATCAAGACATTTTGAAGATTTAGTGATTATGATTGACACTCTTGTGAAGATTCCCGGATATCGCATCAGCGAACAACTCTATGATGGCTCCCGAACACTAGTTTATCGCGCAGTCAGAGAAAGCGACTCAACACCAGTAGTTATCAAACTGCTGAAAAACCCCTATCCCAGCTTTAGCGAATTGTTATTATTTCGCAATCAATACACTATTGGGAAAAACCTCAATTCATCTCTGATTATCCAAACATATAGCCTCGAACCCTTACATAATGGCTATATGTTAGTCATGGAAGACTTTGGGGGAATTTCCCTCAAGGATTATTTTGCCAAAAATCAAAATGTTGCATCTATTGAGGAGTTTTTAGTTTTAGCGATCGCACTCTGCGATATCCTAGACTTACTCTACCATAAGCGAATTATTCATAAAGATATCAAACCCAGCAATATATTAATTAACCCCGAAACTAAACAAGTTAAATTAATTGACTTTAGTATTGCATCATTATTACCCAGAGAAACCCAAACCCTAGTTAACCCGAATGTTTTAGAAGGAACACTCGCTTATATCTCTCCTGAACAAACAGGGAGAATGAATCGCGGGATTGACTACCGCACAGATTTTTATTCCCTGGGTGTGACTTTCTATGAACTATTAACAGGAGAATTACCATTCCAATCTCATGATGCGATGGAATTGGTACATTCTCATATTGCGAAAGTTCCCACACTCATACATGAAATTAATCCAGATATCCCCTTGGTTATATCAGAAATCGTCAGTAAACTGATGGCGAAAAATGCTGAAGATAGATATCAGAGTGCGTTGGGATTGAAATTTGATTTAGAAAACTGTCTAAATCAACTAAAAGAAATTGGCGAAATCCAAAGCTTTGAGATTAGACAAAGAGATTTGTGCGATCGCTTCATCATCCCTGATAAACTCTATGGCAGAGAAACCGAAGTTCAAACCCTTTTAGAAGCCTTTGATAGAGTTAGCCTTGGCGCAACCGAAATGATACTAGTAGCTGGGTTTTCGGGAATTGGGAAAACAGCAGTTGTAAAAGAAGTACATAAACCCATTGTCAGGCAACGCGGCTACTTTATTAAAGGTAAGTATGACCAATTTCAACGGAATATTCCCTTCAGTGCTTTTGTGCAAGCCTTCCGCGATTTAATGGGGCAATTGTTGACTGAAAGCGATGTAAAGATTCAGGAATGGAGAAATAAAATATTAGATGCTGTTGGGGAAAATGGACAAGTAATTATTGAAGTCATCCCCGAATTAGAAATAATTATTGGCAAACAACCAGCAGCAGTAGAATTATCAGGAACAGCCGCAGAAAATAGATTTAATTTATTATTTCAAAAATTCACCCAAGTCTTTACAACTAAAGAACATCCTTTAGTCATATTTTTAGATGATTTACAATGGGCTGATTCGGCATCATTCAAGTTGATGCAGCTATTAATGGCTGATACCAGGCATCTTTTCATCATTGGTGCGTACCGTGATCATGAAGTTTATCCAGCACATCCATTAATGTTGACTTTGAGTGAGATCCAGAAAACACAAGCAACAATTAACACAGTTACTTTAGCAGCACTCAGTCAATCACAAGTCAATCAGCTAGTTGCTGATACCCTCAAATGTCCAGAAGAAATGGTATGGGAATTTTCAGTATTGATACATCAAAAAGCTCAGGGAAATCCATTTTTTACCGCACAATTTCTCAAAGCATTACATCAAGAAGAACTGATTAAATTTGATGTTGATTTAGCCTGCTGGCAATGTGACATTATACAGGTGAGGACTCAAGCAGTTACAGATGACGTTGTGGCTTTTATGGCATTTCAATTGAAAAAACTGCCACAAGCAACTCAAAATGTATTGCAGTTGGCTGCTTATATTGGTAATCAATTCGATCTATCCACTTTGGCTATTGTTTCAGAACAATCCCAAATTGAGACTGCTGCTGCTTTATGGAAAGCATTACAAGAACGGTTGATTTTACCAATTGGTAATATTTATAAGTTTTATGTTGGGCAAGAAACTCTAGTCAGTACACCAGAAAATCAAGAGATTGTTACATACAAATTTTTCCACGATCGCATTCAACAAGCAGCTTATTCCTTGATTCCCGATGACCAAAAACTTGCAACTCACCTGAAAATTGGACAATTATTACTGCACAGTTCCTCGGAAGTAGAACTGGAAGAAAAACTGTTTGATATTGTCAGGCATTTAAACCAAGGAATTGAGCTAATTACCCAACCGCAAGCACGGGAAGCACTAGCCCAACTTAACTTAAAAGCTGGGCAGAAAGCTAGAAATTCTACAGCTTATGTTGCAGCCAGAGTCTATTTGCAAACAGGGATTGATTTACTGACAGTCAACTGCTGGCAAGATCAGTATGAATTGACGATGAATCTCCATATTGCTGCTACCGAAGTTGCCTATTTGAATGCAGATTTTGATGGCATGGAGAAAATAGCAGCACTGGCGTTAAAAGAAGCTGAGACAATTTTAGACAAAATCAAAATATACCAAATTCAAATCGTCGCTCAGACATCTCAGGGCAAGATATTAGAAGCCATTACAGTAGGAAGAGATGCCCTATCTCAATTGGGGGTTGAACTCCCCACAGCACCTGACGAAGCCAAAATTAGCAAAGCCCTAGAAACCCTAGCTAACCTTCAAAGCGGTAGAGAGATTGAAGAATTAGTCAATCTACCTGTAATGAGCGATTGCCATACTCAGGCAGCTATGCAACTCTTAGGAACATTATTTTCGCCGATTCTACAGGCAATGCCGGGATTACTGCCCATACTGAGTGCAACGATGGTAAGTTTATCACTCCAGTTTGGGAATACACCAGGATCGACTGTGGGGTATATGATTCACGGTATGGTGTTGTGTGCCTTTTTGGGAGAAGTGAAAACAGGCTATAGCTTTGGGCGATTAGCAATAAACTTGCTCGATCAATTTAATGTCGGGGAATTCAAATCTAAAGTTCTACTGCTGTTTTCAGCCTGGGTTCAACATCATCGGGAATCTCTCAGGGTAACAACGCTGACGATGAAAGATGGCTATGTAACTGGTATAGAAACTGGTGATTTTCTCAACGCTGGCTACAACTCGCTCAATTACTTTATTGCCAAACTTTTTGCTGGGATAGAACTGGATATTTGGGAACCCGAAATAGCAGATTACAGGGCTGTCTTAGTGCAGATAAAACAACATTCTGCCCTGACTTATTTGGATATGATGCAGCAGACTGTACATAACTTGAAGGAAACCCGGATTCTGTCAGATTGTTTAGTTGGCAGCGCCTATGATGAAACGGTGATGATTCCTAAGCACTATCAGGACAAGGATCTCACCGCGATCGCTATTGCTTACACTTACAAACTGATGCTGGCATACTTTTTTGGTAACTACACCTCTGCCCTAGAATATAACACCCAAGCCAAACAGTATTTAATGGCAGTATCAGGGATGATTTTTATTCCCATGTTTCATTTCTATACAGCCCTGACGCATTTGGCACTGTTGTCTACACAGCCAGAGTCAGAACTAGATGAATTTCTCGCCTTGGTTGAAACCCATCAAACCACGTTGCAACAGTGGGCGCATTTTGCACCCATGAATCATCTCCATAAATGGTATTTAGTTGAGGCAGAACGACAACGGATTTTTGGCAATAAAGCGGAAGCAATTGAATATTATGATCGCGCTATTTCTGGAGCTAAAGAAAATGGCTATATCCAAGAAGAAGGACTAGCTAACGAACTAGCAGCAAAGTTTTATCTCAATTGGGGTAAACAGCATATTGCTCAGGAATACATGACCCAAGCTTACTATGCCTATGCTCGCTGGGGAGCTAAAGCCAAAGTTGCCGACTTGGAAAGACGCTATCCCCAACTGCTTGCTCCCATCCTCCAGCAAACCCGTTTTTCCTTATCCACTAACGAAACTATCCTCGCATTAGGGAGTGTCTCATCCAGCAGTTCCTCTAGTTCTAGCAGCAGTGTCTCCGATACCCTAGATTTGAAAGCTATCCTCAAAGCATCTCAAAGTATCTCCGGGAAAATTGAACTGGAAAAACTGCTGTCATCGTTGCTTTCCATCGTCATTGAAAATGCTGGGGCTGATAAATGTGTGTTAATGCTGTTACGAGACTCGCGCCTGCTGATTGCTGGCTCAATTACTCAGAGGAATGAGCCTGTTGTATTGCAAAACCTGGCGGTTGAGGATAGCCAGGAAATTCCCTTAAAACTCATTTACAAAGTCAAGCGCAATAGTCAAACTATAATTCTGCTGGATGCAACCGCAGATATCACCTTAGCCAACGATCCATATATTATTCGTCAACAGCCTCAGAGTATTTTGTGCAGCCCGATTTTACATCAAGGGAAGTTGCTGGGAATTTTATATCTAGAAAATAATTTAGTGACGGGGGCGTTTACAAGCGATCGCATCGAACTACTCAACCTCATCTGCGCTCAAGCCGCCATTTCCATAGAAAATGCCCAACTTTATCAACGTTCTCAGGAATCCGCCCAACAATTACAGCGATCGGTTGACGAATTGAGCGCCAGCAATTCTCGCTTTCATAACTTGGTAGATAATCTTCCTGGGGCTGTTTATCAAGTCCATTTGTCTACTAATGGTGAACAATCTTTACCTTATATCAGTGCAGGCTGTTATAAATTATGGGAAATACCAGTCCAGCAATTCAATACCAATGTCAAGACTCTCATTGATATAGTTCATCCAGAAGATATTGTGACTTTCCAACAGGCGCTAGGAGGCGCAATGACAACTCTGACTTCTGGGCAATGGTCAGGTAGAATTTTGACACCTTCTGGAATTGTCAAGTGGGTTCAGGCGGAAGGCTACATCCGCAAACTTGTGGATGGAAGTTTTGTTTGGGATTGCATTATGTTAGATATTAGCGAACGCAAACAAGCTGAATTGGCTTTGCAACAAGCTCAATTACAAATCGTTCAAAGTGAAAAAATGTCTGCCTTGGGTAACTTAGTCGCTGGTGTCGCCCATGAAATGAATAATCCTTTGGGATTTATTGCGGCAACTCTCAAACAAGCTAAACCCACCTTTGCTGATATTATCGAACACTTGAAAATCTATCAAGAAACTTTACCCGATAAGAGTTCAGAAATTCTTGATCACGAAGCAGAAATTGACTTGGAATATAGCATAGAAGACCTGCCTAAAATGCTCGATTCTATGACAATAGCTTGTGATAGATTGAAAAACATTAGCACCTCTCTACGTACTTTCTCCCGTGCTGATCGAGATTATAAAGTGCCATTTAATCTTCATGAAGGCATTGATAGTACAATTTTGATTCTCAAACACCGTCTCAAAGCTAACGAACAACGTCCCGCAATTGAAGTAATCACTAACTACGGTAATTTACCCCAAATTGAATGTTTCCCTGGGCAATTAAATCAGGTATTCATGAATATTTTGGCAAATGCTATCGACGCATTAGATGAATCGAATCACGGACGTAGTTTTGAGTCAATTCAAGCTCATCCTAATCAAATTATAATTACCACATCGATAGCAGAGAAAACTGTGAAAATCTCCATTGCTGATAATGGTAAAGGGATGAGTGAAGAAGTAAAACACAAAATATTTGACCATTTATTTACTACTAAAGCTGTTGGTAAAGGTACGGGCTTGGGATTAGCTATAGCAAAGCAAATTATCGAAGAAAAACACGGTGGTAAAATCACAGTCAATTCTGTTCTAGGTGAAGGGACAGAGTTTGTGATTTTCCTTCCTATCTCATAAAAGCATTTTGAGTATAACCAAATACCTTCCGTTGTGGATTTTGCTAATCATTCACAATGATGTCGCTTTTGATTAATCCTTTTTGTAAAGCCATCATCACAGCTTGAGTGCGATCGCTCGCCTCTAACTTTTGTAAAATAGCATGAATATGCACTCGCACTGTTCCTGGTGCAATATATAGTGCAGCTGCAATTTCTTGATTGGTTTTACCTGCTGCTAACAGCGATAAAATTTCTTGTTCGCGCCCAGTTAGGGGATTGGTAGGCTTTAAGATATTGTCTGTCTGGGGTGATGGTTCAGCCAAAACAGAAGAACGAATTTCTTTAGTTGCAGTTTCATCCCACCAAGAAGCGCCAGCCGCCACAGAACGCAATGCTAAAACTAATTTTTCCGCAGCAATGCCTTTAAGACAATAACCTTGAGCGCCTGCTTCAATTAACTTGAAAATTAAAGACTTTTGCGAGTGGGAAGTGAGAATTAAAATTGGCAATGCCGGATTTTGCTGCTTAATTTGTCTACAAGTTTCAATTCCACCAATTCCCGGTAAACCCACATCTAACAACACAATATCTAGAGGATGTTCTTTGACTAACTCAATAGCTGTTTCACCATCTTCAGTCTCAGCAATAATTTCTAACCCAGGTTCTTGCTGCAACCGTACTTGCAAACCTAAGCGAAAAAGCTCATCATCTTCAACTAACAAAATTTTGATGGGGGTAGAAGACATTTCACACAGGTAAAGGGAATAGATAAGACTTCGAGGTAGCCGTAACTTCAGCCGCTAGGCGCAAGATGTGGATAAACAGGTAGTTTAAAAGCAAACACAGCACCAGTCGGCACTTTGTTTTCTGCCCAGATTATACCCCCGTGGGCTTCAATAATTTGCCGAGATAAATAAAGCCCTAAACCTGAGCCTTTGGCTTGACGGGTGCTATGTCCTTGATAAAATCTTTCAAATAAGTGAGAAAACTGTTCTGGTTGAATACCCGCACCCGTATCTAAAATTTTCACGACTTGATAAGAAGTTTGGGGTTCTAAAAAAACTTCCACCTTCCCACCACGGCGGGAATGATTAATAGCATTGACTAACAGATTATTAAACACACGATGCAGTTGCAACGCATCACCATACACCCACAATGATTGTCGCCAATTAGAATCACCATAACCGACCGACAGATGAACACGACGATTTGCCGCTAATTCCATCAAATCACCAGCCGCCTCCTCTGCCAAGATAGTTAAATCCACTGGTGCTAAGTCCAGTTTTAAACCTTCGGTATCGTTGCGATAAACATCTAAAAGCGTTTCTACCAATTGTAAGGAAGTTTGATGACTGCGTGCCATTGTTGATAAAACTTGTTGCTGCATTGGTACAACTGGGCCGAATTTTTCTTGTTGAAAAGCTTTGATAGTTTCAATTGCTCCTAACAACGGTGTTTTTAAATCATGAGTCAGCGTCGAAGCAAAATCTTCTCGTACCTTCACCAATTCCGCTTGCGATTCTAACTTGGCGCGAGTGAGAGCGATCGCCTCTTGAGAACGACGCAGGCGATCGCTTAAAATACCAGTCACAATCAAAGCCATCACTGCAATTAAGCGACTAGCGACCGTGGAGACTTTCACTAATTCATTTCCAGGTACAACCAAATTCAACAACGTCAAACACACCGCCACTACAGTTGCTAAAAAAGTTGCCCTGCCGCCAAACCAATAGTTTGTTAATAAAATTGCGCCTGTATAAAGATATCCAAATACATATTCTGTTGGTGTTTTAAACTCCATCACCATCACACCAACAAATAGACACAATATAATAATAAATCTGCCTAATTTATAGCCTTGACTATTCTTTTGAGCTACAAATTTATCTGCGTTCATCAGCGTTCATCCTCTGATATCGGCGGTTAATTCCTTGTTCCCGTACCCTCAACTGTGAGCATGGATATATTCAATATAGTACTAACGCAATAACTCTCTAAAACTCTTATAACTTCGTGTCCTTTGCGTCCTTTGCGGTTCGTTTTTTCTTAATTTTGCGTAAGTACTACAATATATATTCTTGATTAATACCTCATGACAATAGTTTATCTTCTCTGCGCTCTCTGCGTCTTGGCGGTTCGTTTATCATAAATTAACAGCGTTTAGAAACCAACTAAACGCTAGATATAGAAAAAAATAAACGCTGTATAAGTATAAATTTATATCCTCCATCCCTTGTTTTTCCCTCATAAAAAATCGATGATCTAAATTAATTCAATTAATTACAAATTGTCTAAATAATTAATATTTATGCTCCAAGGATGGATTCAAATTGGACTAACGCTACTGATTGTAGTAGCCATAACTCCATTTTTTGGGCGATATATGGCGCGTGTTTATCAAGAGCGCAGCACATTTCTCGACCCAATTTTAAACCCAATTGAACGCATACTTTACTCTTTAGTTGGCGTTCAGACTAAAGCAGAAATGACAGGCTGGCAATATGCCAGAGCCATTCTCTACAGCAATATCGTCATGGGTTTGCTGATATTCTTTATTCTCATGAATCAAGGATGGCTACCCTTTAACCCAACAAAAATCCCGGCACCAACTTGGGATACAGCCCTACACACAACAATTTCTTTTATTACTAACACTAACCAACAGCATTATTCTGGTGAAACATATTTGAGTTACGCCAGTCAAATGTGGGGGCTTGGTTATCACATGTTTACCTCAGCCGCCACGGGTTTAGCAGTGGGAATTGCCTTTATTCGTGGGTTAACAGGTAGACCATTAGGTAACTTTTATGTAGATTTAATTCGCTCAATTACGCGAATTTTATTACCTATTTGTATTGTTGGTGGAATTGCATTGATGGCGGCTGGTGTTCCCGAAACCTTAGCAGGGCCAGTTGTATTCCCCACCTTAGAAGATTCTAGTGTAAGTCAGGCGATCGCTCTCGGCCCCGTTGCCCATTTTGAAATCATCAAACAACTCGGAGAAAACGGCGGCGGCTTTTTTGCCATCAACTCAGCCCATCCCTTTGAAAATCCCAACGGATTTTCTAACTTAATTCAAATTGTGGCGATGTTATCAATTCCCACATCGTTAATTTATACCTATGGCTTGTTTGCCAATAACACCAAACAAGCCTGGTTAGTCTACGGGATGGTGGGCGTAATTTACATCGTATTTATTATCATCACAGCCATTGGTGAATATAACGGCAACCCCGCAGTCAACGCACTGTTGGGTAGCACCCAACCCAACCTCGAAGGTAAAGAAGTCCGCTTTGGCTGGGCGCAATCAGCCTTATTTGCCGTCAGTACCACCGGAACCATGTGCGGCGCAGTCAACAGTTTACACGACTCCTTTATGCCAAACGGTGGTTTTGTCACCCTCTCCAATATGTTTTTGCAAATCATTTGGGGTGGACAAGGTACAGGTACAGCTTATTTATTTGCCTACCTCATCTTGGCAGTATTCGTCACAGGCTTAATGGTAGGACGCACACCAGAATTTCTCGGACGCAAAATCGAAAAGCGCGAGGTAGTACTAGCGAGTTTCTTGATTCTCCTAGTTCACCCCATCTCCATTATGATTCCTGCTGGTATTGCTTTAGCCTTCCCCGACCAACTAGCAGGAATCAGCAACCCTGGCTTTCATGGCTTTGCCCAAGTCCTTTATGAATATGCTTCGGCTGCGGCTAACAACGGTTCAGGCTTTGAAGGCTTAGGCGACTCCCAACCATCACCCATCGCCATTGCAGCAGGCGCAAAAACCACAGCAACCGCCCTCTGGTGGAACCTCAGCACTTGCTTCAGCCTCCTCGCCGGACGCTATATTCCCATCATCGGCTTACTCTTACTCGCCGATAGTATGTCTCGCAAACCCCAAGTCCCCTTCACCGTTGGCACATTACGCACCGACACAGGACTGTTTACAGGCGTAACCGCAGGCGTAATTTTAATTCTCGGCGCACTCACATTCTTTCCCGTCCTCGCCTTCGGCCCCATCGGTGAAGCCTTCTGGATAGCCAAAGGTATCGGCTAAAAACTCTCCGCGCCTCTGCGTCTCTGCGTGAAAACATTCACTCTCTCTATGAAAACCAACACAACACCTCGTCTACCTCAAGGAACCCGTGACTCGCGCAAACATACCCCTAAATCAGATATGCGGGGACTCTACCAAAGAGCAATTAAAGAGTCATTTGTCAAACTCCACCCCAAAATAGCTGTTCGTAACCCAGTCATGTTTATCGTCTGGGTAGGAACAATTGTTACCTTTCTCGTTACCCTCGACCCCAATTTATTCGGCACAATTCAAGCAGATGTTAATCAACAACGCTTATTAAACGGTTTAATTACACTTATTCTGTTCTTCACCGTTGTCTTTGCCAACTTTGCCGAAGCCGTAGCCGAAGGACGCGGTAAAGCCCAGGCTGATTCCTTGCGCTCCACCCGTTCTGATACCGTTGCGAGTAAAATTCTTCCTGATGGTTCAATTCAAACAGTTAATTCTACAGAACTGCGACGTGGTGATTTAGTCAAAGTCGTAGCTAATAACATGATTCCCGCCGATGGCGAAGTGATTCAAGGTCTTGGTTCTGTAGATGAGTCAGCCATCACCGGAGAATCAGCCCCAGTACTCAAACAACCAGGTACAGACATTGCCAGTTCAGTTACAGGCGGTACGCGCTTGCTTTCTGATGAATTAACAATTCGGATTACTGCTGATCCTGGTAAGGGTTTTATTGACCGCATGATTGCCTTGGTGGAAGGCGCAGAACGCACCAAAACACCCAACGAAATTGCCTTAACAGTATTGTTAGCAGTATTAACCCAAGTCTTTTTAATTGTGGTGGCAACAATGCCGCCCTTTGTTAACTTTATTGCTAACTTTATCAGTACCATATTTGGGGCGGAAGCCGGTAACAGCTTACGGGCTGGTGCGAGTGTGGCGATTTTGATTTCATTATTAGTTGCTTTGATACCAACAACCATCGGTGGTTTACTCAGTGCGATCGGCATTGCAGGGATGGATAGAGTAGCGCAATTTAACGTGATTGCCACCTCTGGACGTGCCGTCGAAGCCTGTGGTGATATCAATACCCTAGTGCTAGATAAAACAGGTACAATCACCTTGGGCAACCGGATGGCGGATGAGTTTATCCCTGTTAACAGTTACACCATTGAAGATGTTGCCAGAGTTGCCCATGCTGCCAGTGTATTTGATGAAACACCAGAAGGGAGATCAATTGTCAAACTGGCAGATACTTATCGAGTGGGTGTAGATTTCGATATCAACCAAGCAGAAGGTGTAGAATTTTCTGCCAAAACCCGGATGAGTGGGACAAATCTCCCCAACGGTAAGCAAGTCCGTAAAGGGGCGGTAGATGCCATTAAAAGCTTTGTTCGCTCTCGTGGAGGTCATATTGCTAGTGATGTTGATGCAGCTTATGAGCGAGTTTCGCGGTTAGGCGGTACACCCTTAGCCGTTTGTCAAGATGACCAAATTTTTGGGGTTATCTATCTCAAAGATATTGTCAAACCCGGTTTGCGTGAAAGATTTGACCAACTCCGGCGGATGGGTGTCAAGACAATTATGCTCACAGGTGATAACCGCATTACGGCTGGTGTGATTGCTCAAGAAGCAGGCGTTGATGATTTTATCGCTGAAGCCACACCAGAAGACAAAATTGGTGTAATTCGCGCCGAACAATCTCAAGGTAAGTTAGTAGCAATGACTGGAGATGGTACTAATGATGCACCCGCATTAGCTCAAGCCAACGTGGGTTTAGCCATGAACTCTGGGACACAAGCTGCAAAAGAAGCCGCCAACATGGTGGATTTAGATTCTGACCCCACCAAGTTAATTGATTTGGTAACTATTGGTAAACAGTTATTAATTACCCGTGGGGCGTTAACTACTTTTTCTATTGCCAATGATATTGCTAAGTATTTCGCCATTATTCCCACTATCTTTGCGGCGGCGGGAATTGGCGCACTCAACATTATGGGATTGAAAAGCGCCCAATCTGCAATTATCTCAGCCCTAATTTACAACGCTCTGATTATTCCCGCACTGATTCCTTTAGCACTAACGGGAGTCAAATTCCGTCCCCTGACAGCAGATCAATTATTAAGACGCAACATTTTCATTTATGGTTTGGGTGGAATTGTTGCACCTTTTATTGCCATCAAATTAATTGATGTCATCCTACCTTTGTCTTGATCAGAGGGAGTAGGGAGTGGAGAGTAGGGAATGTGATGTTTATGTATAGCATTTCCTCGTCTGTTGAGAGACCATTTATAGCAATCATAAATCATTTGTGAAACTTTCTCTCTTCTTTTTATTCTCTTTCTTTGTGTCCTTTGCGTCCTTTGCGGTTCGTTTCCATATCTATGTTTTTCACGACTCCTACACGGATTGCTATATCTATTTCCATCTGCTTCCATCTTTCTTGTACATCACCATCATAAGAACCACTATATTTTTGAGTGGAATAGTTGTATGAAATCTTTTCGTTTACCTCAAATATTGACAGAAATAATTGATTTTATGGCTGATTACCGCATTCCAAGATTACCTTTATATATCTTTTTGGGAATGTGTTTAAACATCGTGGTTGCGCCTGTTGTTTATGCTGCCACCGGAGAAAGTTTTTCCCATGTTCAAGCTTGGTCATTAGGTCTGTTAGGGCTAGTAACTTTGGGTCTTTCTACTTATTTATTTTTTGTTATGTTTGTCCCGGAGAAATTCTAATGAGTTTTGCACGCGAAGTTAACCGAGCCATTCGTTCTACTTTAGTTCTTTGGGTAATTGGCGCTATTATCTATCCCTTGGCGATGATTGGTATTGGACAGATTATTTTGCCATTTCAAGTCAATGGTAGTCTGATTAAAAATAGCCAAGGTCAAGTAATTGGCTCTAGTTTAATTGGTCAACCTTTCACTTCTGAAAAATATTTTAATAGTCGTCCTAGTACCACCAGTTACAGTACTGCTGACCCGAAAAAAGATGATGCTGGAGTATTAAAAACTGGGGTTTCTGGAGCGAGTAATTTAGCACCAAGTAATTCAGCATTGATTGAACGTATCAAAGGTAAAGATGATCCCGACCCCAGCAAACGTGTTGAAGGTGATTTAAATCGGTTAAAAAAAGCAGGTATTCAACCTACTGCCGATTTAGTTTACACTTCTGGTTCTAGCCTCGACCCCCACATTACCCCAGAAGCTGCCAAAGCACAAGTTAACCGTGTAGCCAAAGCGCGAGGACTACAACCCCAACAGTTAGAAACTTTGATTGCTCAAAATACCGATGGTCGCTTTTTGGGGATTTTTGGTGAACCAGGAGTTAATGTTTTGCAATTAAATTTAGCTTTGGATGCGTTAAAATCTGCAAGTTAGTTATGATTTTCTGCCCGAAACTTTTCCTGTTCACACCCGAAAAAATGAAGTTAATTATCTGCTTGAGCTTTGTTGCGTGGATGGTAATAATATCTAGTTATTCCTGGTTAATGCTAGGAATAAAATATCAATACTTTTCCCGATTAGCAGATATTAACTTAATCCCAGATACCCCAGAAACAAAACTTCTGCAACGAGAACGGGGTGGTATTCGACGGGTAAGAAATCAAGAGATTGCTAATAAAATGAATGCTAGTTTGAGCAAATTAGTATAAGTTACTGTTTGCAGTTGATTTTATGTTGCGATCGCACCTCTATTTAGTCAAGCAAAGATATTTATGAAACAGAAAGAAACTATCTTCGTTATTCCTACTCACCGCCTCAGAGATGTAGCCGAAACTATTGAAAAATATGATGAAAATTTCTGGGCTAATGGTCACGCAGTCAAAATGATCGTTTTTGATGATTCCAGTATTGCCAATTACGAAAAATATTATCCCCTTCTTGAACAAACAAAAACCGTCAATGATGTTTTTTATGTCGGCCCCCACGAAAAAGAAAAGTTTATTAATTTTTTAAACGAGAGACTACACGATAAAAAACTAGAATCGCTTGTCAAAAATTTATTTCGGCCTAGTTATGGTGGAAATCGTAACTTTACACTCATGTATACCCTGGGACATTTAATGGTTAGTGCCGATGATGATATGCGCCCAGATGCACTGATTGAAACTAGCCCAGAGTCTTTATCAAATGATGAAATATGTCGAGGTAAACTCATCAAAGCTGAACAGAAAGATGGCTATATTCATAAATCTTTTGATATCCTCACAGCTTTTGGTGATGTTCTAGGGAAAAAAGTCAGTCATGTCCCCGAAAACTTTGAGATGGGAGAATATTTGATTGATACAGCAATGGATTTAGAAACCAACACCACAAAAGGTTACTTTACTGAAAACTCTCTTTTAGTCCAAAAGGGAACAGTTTTTAATAATGCTGTTGTTAAAATTGCCCAGACATTCCGTACTGGCACTAATGATATTGATACACTTGATTTTGTTCATCTGTATCTCAATGACGAAAATCAAATTAGTCCCAATGACCTGAATGATTTTTATATTTTGACTAATTTTAGACCTGTGATTACTAATAAAAACTGGCGGATGGATTGTGGCGTAGCTGGATATGATAATCAGCTAGGTTTACCGCCATTTTTCCCAACCCGATTAAGGTTTGAAGATTACATATATCGGTTGTGGATACAGCAAGAAGGTATTGTCGCGGCTCACGTTGATGCTGTTCAGAACCATATTCGGAATAATTACATGCGAAATCCACTCGCTAGTGAAATATTCAATGAAGAAATATGCAGTCTACTCAAAAAGAAAATTAAAGATAGCTTATATCATCTTGATGATTTGAGTATCAAATTTGACTATTCTGGTGAAGTGACTTTACTAGATTCTGAGGAAATTCTGGAAAAAATTTCTGCTATTTATCATCAAGTGATCAAAGAATCGCAATCTACTCAAAATGAAGAAAGAAAACAGTCTCTACAATTATTTGCTAATAACTTATCAAGAGTATTTTATGGGTTTGAGCCGGATTTCTTTCAACAAAATGTCTCCCGTATTGTGGATGATGTAATTAGTCAATTTCATGCTTCTTTAGAAATTTGGCCTACTTTGGTGGAAATCTGTTACTTGTATAAAGATAAAAAGAACCTACCGCAAGTTCGGGTAAAAAACAATAAACTGAAATCCAGAAATGGTTCGAGATTTGGTGAAGTTTTAGTCTAAATATATGCCAGAATATCATCAGCCAGAGAAAAATAATTTTCTTTATCCTTGCACTCGCTACTACGGAAAAGTCAAACCAGAAAATTTGGTTTTTCATAGCAATCTACAAGAATTTGCTCAAAAAGTGGGTTACATAGCTGGATTAGAAACAGGTGGAAAGCTATCTTTAGAAGAAGCATACGAACAGATTACTAAGCTTTGGCAACAATTACAATACAGCAAGCAAGAATTGGGTGTTGGTGCAGATTTACCCTAAATATTTAGGTTGATGTTAGTAGGAATTACCTAAATATTTTATTGCTAAAGATTGCATATTTGCATAAGAATTTATCAGTCAGAAGTCAGAATCCAGAATGAGGTGAATCAAGGTTGTAATAGACAGAACTTTTCATTGTCTATAACCATGATTCATCAACTGCGATCGCTTCTGACTTTTGTATTTTAAATACTTACATCAAGGTCATTATAAAATAAACAGATGTTTAGTTATAACTAAACATCTGTTTATTTTATTCATAACGTTTAATTTTCAGGAATATATATCCTTATATCTAGATTTTTGATTTAAAAAAATGCAGAATAATATCTAGAATTAAAAATACTTTATGCTTGAAAATCAAAGTTTTATCGAACCTAGTTTATTTGGTGTTTACATTCAATCAAATAGTATTTACTGTGGGATTCATTTAGCTAAGGTTACTTTACCTGATCAATGTACTTTTCTCGGTATTTTAAGGGCAGGTCAAATCATTCCTCTACAATCTAATCCAGAGATTTATGCTGGAGATTATATTCTAGCGATCGCACTTAATCCAATGATGGTTCCCGCACTCAAAGTTACTCTCAAAAAAATCCATTCTGTTTACTATTCTCTCAGCAACTGCTTGCTAGAAGCCCGACCACATTACATTAGTAATTACTCTCGTGATTTTAATTAAATCTCTATTTTTGAATAATGTAATGTGAAGCTAAAAAAATAACAATGTGTAGATAAAAGCATGTCTTTTTTAATAGTGTGTTTAGCATCTGCTTTTTTAGTTGCAGCTTTGGCATTTTTGGTATTTATCGTTTTAGAGCTTTGTCTAATTGTCCAAAAGAGAATTAAAAAAATCAGAGTAAATCAAATTCCGAAATGTCCTTGTTACCATTGTCGTTTCTTTGATGCAAACCCTTACATTAAATGTGTGGTTAATCCTTCGCTGGTTTTAACAAAGAAAGCTTTTAACTGCTTAGATTACCAATCTAAATAAATTATTGTAGCTATTTTTATAAGTTCTTTTATTGGATTGGAGAATATGATTATTATGTTGAGATTTATCTGGATTATCAGTTGTTTAACAATCACTTCATTAGTGAGCCAAGATAATAATTTAATTTGGCAAAATCCAGTGAAAAAGCTACAAGCAACCAGAAAATGTCTTAGCTGTGACTTATCAGGGTTAAATTTATCAGGTGCTAATTTAGAAAAAGTTGATTTGCGTTCGGCAGATTTGCAAAGAACAAACCTCAGTCATGCTAATCTACGCTATGCCAATCTAGAGTGGGCAGATTTACGCAATGCAAATTTACAAGGAGCCGATTTAACAGGGGCAAACCTCAGCATAGCCTCTTTAGGTGGAGCTAATTTGCAAGGAGCTAATCTTGAAGCCTCAAATTTGAAAATGGCTAGTCTCAGAAGTAGTAATCTTAGTAATGCTAATCTTGCCAAAGCAGCAATTAATCAGGATTTACAAAACAGTAATTCAGTGATTTTATGCAAAACAACATTACCCAATGGAGTTACATCACGGCGCTGTAATAGTCAGTTGAATCAAGACTAAAATAATAAGGCGATCGCACCTACTAAATTTGGCTGCGATCGCCTCATTATTTTATACTTAACCCAACGACTTTAATTAACTACGTGCATCATCAATTAAGCAAGCCTGAAACTTTTCTTGCTTGGCTTTTGGGCTATTGATTAGCAAGTCACTAATTAAAGTGTTAGGTGTAATATCACCTCTGAGGTTAAGCCACAGTTCACCTAATACAGCATTGGTGCATTTAACCTCTGTCTTATCTCCAGCATCAGCAACAAGAGATGACAAGGCTTGATCGATTTCCTTGAGAGTAAGTTGGCGACCAATATTACTCGCTACTAATGCTTGAATTGGTGATTTGTTTAAGACATCAAGCAAAGCAATGGCTTCAGTGAAATATTCCTCTGCTGTGCTTTGATAGCAAGTACCATGCTTAATCCATTCATGTCTTTGCAAGTTAGAAGCGGTTCCTGGCATTACTGCTTGTAGCTTTGTCCAAGTTTCTGGTGAAAGTTCTTTCTCTACAGCTGGCAACTTTGACCAATCACTAGTTTTATCAAAATTGATATCACTTTGACTGACTCCACAGTAAATATTAGATGCTGGCTGAGGCCACAAACCATGTAAAACGAAGTGAGTAGCTTCGGGACGGTCTGGGTGTTGTGCTAAATTTTTACACTCAGCTTTGTCGGGTTTGCTTTCACAAAAAGCAGGTTGCCAACTTACTGCTAGTAAATAGTCATTACCCACAGCTACAGGAATTACAGGAGGGATGTTTCCTGTGGTATCAGTAGATACACCATTAGAACTAACGCAACTAATAGCAACCCAACGCTGAGAAGGGCTGGCACCAGCAATTTCCAGCAGGTAGTGAGTCGGGTTATCCTTATTTTGATCAACGATTTGATAAGTTTGTCCCGGCTGTAATCTGACATCACCAGGGTTTGTGCCTTTTTTAATCGAGCTTACGGCTTCACAAGCATCAACAGCAGTGGTGAATTGACCTGCTGAGGAACTTACAGCTAGAGCCGGAGAAGACCATAAAAGACACGAAAATGCTAACAAAACTACTAACGCCAGCGTTTGTTTGAGCGATCGCAGCATAGAATACTCCTTATATCCATACCTAAATATTCATAGGCGCAAAATGTTTTTCCTGATTTTAGTTAGTAATACGCTTGTAGTATTAATTGTCTCTAAAATCGGCTCCATTATAAGCGCATACAAAGAAAATCTATAAGTGGTAATACTTAAATTAAAATAAAATCATTAACTCTATATATAGTGTTGAGTTGCTGGATTAGATGACAAATTCAAGATTTTAGAGTCTTATTACTGTGTAAAAATATTAGCCACGATTACTTGTTCTTGATTGTGCATCTGAGTTAATCTGGCTAACTTATTTCTGGAAATTCCTAATGTAAAAACTTGTTGTTCTTTAGTCCTTGAGTGTATTTGTAGTTCAAAATTTTGAATAAAACTTCTAAACTTCAGGAACTCAAACCCGCGACTTTTGTAACAAAATTCAATTTGATGGTTAAATCAATGTTTTCAACAAAACGGCTCAATAGACGGTTTATGCGTTGGCTACTGGCAGAAAACCGCCGAGAGAAGGAAGGGCCTTACCATAAAGAAGAAGCACACCGCCAGCATCCTTGGTGGCAGGTTATGTGCTTGACGGGTGTAGACTATTTTTCTACCCTTGGTTATCAACCGGGAATTGCTGCCTTAGCGGCTGGTGCGCTTTCTCCTATTGCTACCTTCATTTTAGTTTTATTGACACTTTTTGGTGCATTGCCAATTTACCGCCGCATTGCGGCTAAAAGCCCACATGGTGAAGGTTCGATTGCGATGTTGGAGCATTTATTGTCTTGGTGGCAAGGCAAATTACTGGTATTGTGTCTACTTGGCTTTGTGGCAACCGACTTTATTATTACTATTACTCTGTCGGCGGCTGATGCCACAGCCCATATCATCGAAAATCCCCTGACACCAAGTCTGCTGCACAGTCAAGGTATTGCTATTACACTCATATTAGTTGCTTTACTGGGTGCAGTTTTCTTGAGAGGTTTTAAAGAAGCAATTGGGATTGCAGTATTTTTAGTGGCAGTTTATCTGCTGTTGAATTTGATTGTAATTGGCATTGGTTTATATCAGATAGTAATTCACCCAGGTGCGATCGCCAATTGGCAAACGGCACTTTTCGCGCGAAATAACAATTTCTTTGTCCTCATCGGCTTGGCTGTCTTGTTATTTCCTCGCTTGGCTTTGGGTTTATCTGGATTTGAAACTGGTGTTACCGTGATGCCCTTAGTTCAAGGTGGTAGTAACGATACCCCAGAAATGCCCAGAGGCAGAATCCGTAATACCCGCAAGCTACTAACGGCTGCGGCGGTAATTATGAGCTTCTTTTTGCTCACCAGCAGTCTTGTCACTACAGTTTTAATTCCAGCCGCAGAATTTGCCACAGGCGGAAAAGCCAATGGACGCGCCCTGGCTTATCTGGCACATCTTTATTTAGGCAATGGCTTTGGTACAATTTACGATTTAAGCACTATTTCTATTCTGTGGTTTGCTGGGGCATCAGCAATGGCAGGACTACTAAATATTGTGCCACGTTACTTACCACGCTATGGAATGGCACCGAGTTGGGCGTTATTGAATCGCCCACTTGTATTAGTATATACAAGCATTGCCTTTGTAGTTACAATTATTTTCCAAGCTAATGTCGAAGCGCAGGGTGGTGCTTATGCTACAGGTGTGTTGGTATTAATTAGCTCTGCTGCCTTTGCTGTGACTTTATCAGCCCACCGGCACAATTCCAGACAGGGGCGAATTGTTTTTGCTTTGATTACCCTGGTCTTTATCTATACAACAATTGTCAATATCATTGAGCGACCAGAAGGGATTAAAATTGCGGCGTTCTTCATTGGTACAATCATTGTAACTTCCCTGGTTTCCCGTGTTTGGCGCTCAACGGAACTGCGAGTAGAACAAATAGAAGTTGATGAAAATGCCCGTGAATTTATTGCCGAAGAAAGTCAAGGCGCAATTAGAATCATTGCTAATCGCTTAAATGTAGGCAATGAACAAGAATATTTATTAAAAGAAAAAGAGGTACGGGAAGACAACCACATTCCGCCGACAGATCCGGTGCTGTTTTTAGAGATTTTGGTATCTGATGCGTCAGATTTTACTGATGTGATTAGAGTCAAAGGCGTAAAAGTTGGGGATTATCGAATTTTACGGGCGGAAAGTGCCGCAGTTCCAAATGCGATCGCTGCTTTGTTGCTTTATATTCGTGACCAAACTGGTAAAATACCTCACGCCTACTTTGGTTGGGTAGAAGGAAATCCCATCCAGTACTTACTAAGGTTTATCTTGTTTGGTGAAGGTGACATTGCTGTAGTTACCCGTGAAGTTCTACGTCGCGCTGAAAAAAATTCCCACAGGCGACCGGGGATTCATGTTGGTGGGTAATATTATGAACAGCAGGGACAAGGGAGACAAGGAAGATAAGGGAGACAAGGGAGATAACCCGGATTTCTCACCACACCTTTCAAAGCCTGTGCAGGGGAGCAGGGGAGCAGGGGAGCAGGGGAGAATGAAGGTACTCTCTCCCCTGCCCTTCCGCACCTCTGCCCCTCTGCCCCATCAAACGCCTGAAGCTTGTGAGAAATGCGGGATAAGTAGATGTGCAGTTAGTCAAACTATCACATAGATTCTGGTTAATATTCAGCCATAACAGTGATATGTGGCTGATGCGGTAAGACGAAAATCAAGGGTTTCAGCGTGTAGGGGTGTATGTCTGCAAAACCCTTACACCCCATACCCTAAAACCCGAAACCCAGTCTCCCCAGACAATCCTTGTGCATAATTCCTACGATAGTTTGACGGGAGTAAGAAATTTTTTCTAGTACTAATACTTATAGATACAAAATGTGCAAATAGTTAAACCAGCACAATCATTTTGTCTAACCGTCTAGCCACCGCCATGATGAAGATGATAGTTTCAGTGGAGACAGGGCAAGATGTATATTAATCTTTTTATCAGTTCTATCTTAGGAATTTTCACTACATTACTGTTAGCATTTGGCGTGTTGCAATGGTTTCATATCCCTGCTGGTAACTTTCTTGATTGGATAATTGGCGGTGCAAGTTTTTGGTGGTTGTTAGTAATTGTAACTGTCCCTTGGAATGTCCATTTTCAAGCTAAAGAAGTTTTAGCAGAAGCAGCACAATCTTCTGAAAAAGGCATTCCTGTAGATGAAAAACAAATCAAATATGTGCAATTATTAGCCAAGCGATCGCTGTGGCTGGCTATTGCTTTACATATATTTTCTGCCATTGGACTTTACATTCTCGCCGCCACGGGAATTAGTGCGGTAGGTTATATCAGTTCCGGTGCAGCTTTATTATTAACAATTTTGCGTCCCGCTATTCGCGCTTACGAATATTTATATGCAAGGCTAACTATGATTAGCCAAGAATGGAAATATCCCCGCGAAGATATTTATGAACTGCGTAATCGTTTCTCGGAATTAGAACAAAAAGTCCAATATATACAAGAACAACTCAACCCAGAAGAATCATATTCTTTACCAGCTACCCAACAGCGTTTTGCTGACGAAACTCGCAAAGAACTGTCCCGAATTTTAGCGAATTTAGAAGAATTACGCGCCACAAATCAAACAGAACATGAACGTTTAGCCAGAGAAGCCAGAAATGCGATCGCGCAACTTTCCACTGATGGACAATTTCTCGATCACGTCCGCGAAATTATCCGCTTTTTCAAAACAGCTTAGTTAACAAGACAGTTGAGATGGGTGTCAGGGTTTAAGGGTGTAAGGGCTTTGAATACATATAACCCTTACTTCAAAACCAGTGGTCTGTCCCCTTAAATATAATGGGGGTTTGTAGTTGCGATTTATCTCTTAAATTAAGGGCTAAAGACCAACTACAAACTTTAAAATTAATGCGACAGACCACTAAGTTTCTTTCATCAATATTATTTCTACTCCCTATTCGCTACTCCCTACTCCCACCCCCAATTACTATCTTTGACTACAACTTAGTATCAGCACTCAGTACTTTTTCTTATTGCTCTAACTTACATTCCAATGCCTTCTTTTGCATGGTTTTAAATATGTTGTAAAAACCGTTAGCGCGGGAAGGTGTCAAACTCACATTTAAACCAGTTTCTTGAATAAAATCTGGTGTTAATTGGACAATTTCTGTAGGACTTAGCCCGTTTAATCCTTCAATTAACAGCGCCACTAGCCCCTTAGTTAACTGAGAATCAGATTCTCCTTGAAATACCACTTTTCCATCATTTAAGGCGGCGGTAACATACACCTGAGACACACAACCAGGAACTTTATTTTCTGGTACTTTATCAGCTTCGGGAAACTCTGGAAGTTTTTGGGCATACCAGATCAGTTGTTCATAACGCCGCTTCGGATCAGATGCACGTTGAAAGCGTTGGACGATTTTAGCCAAAGCAGGTGGTAAAGAATCTAAACTAGAAGACATAACAGAAGCTGTAAATAATTCGGTCTCACCTTGAGTTTAAATTATCTGGTGGGCGATCGCGTTCACTATGAGCAAGTTAATCACTCAACTCTGTAAACCAGAGATTCTGAGTTAGATATCTACTTTTTAAATGGCTCAGGTCGGATTTGAACCAACGACCCCAGGCTTATGAGTCCCGTGCTCTAACCAACTGAGCTACTGAGCCAAACAGTTCCACATTAATTCTTAATATAGCATACACAGTTGTTGATGGCTAGTCTGTTAGGCAATTAATTTCCATCCACAAGCTACTTTAGCAGTTCACCCATCCAAGCAAAAGAGGGATAAAAACTCCCTCTTCTGACAAGAAAATAACTGGGTTGGATGCAGACAAGAACTAAATGCGGTTTTGTTGTGGTAGGAAGGCAATTGGGTTAACTGCGCCCTTACCTGATGGATGAATTTCAAAGTGAGTGTGTGGCCCAGTACTGAAACCAGTGCTACCCATTAAAGCAATAGTTTCGCCTTGACGCACTTGCTGACCGGCACGCACCAGAATCTTGCTGTTATGACCATAGCGGGTCATACTGCCATCAGGGTGACGAATATCCACGAGATTACCGTAACCACCTCTATTCCAGCCAGCTTTTTCAATCACACCATCAGCCGAGGCATAAACTGGTGTACCAGTTGCGTTAGCAACGTCAATACCTTTGTGCATTCTTCCCCAGCGCCAACCGTAGCCAGAGGTAAATACACCTTTGGCTGGCCAAATATAAGCTACAGAGGAGGTAGAAGGCGGAGGAATGGTCTCATCAATTGGTTTGGGCAAGTATTGATCTACTGCTGCCAAAGGTGGCAATTGTGGCGATACTTTAGTTCCCCGCATTCTTCTAGGAGAATCAGCCGCATTGATTCCAATGGGTGGTACTGTTACCCTAGCGCGATTAGGTAAGAACTCTGGGTTAATTGGCTCGTCAGTAGTGCTGCGAATAGCACTAAATTCGGGCTTAACTGGTTGAGCGTTGTAGCTAGGTAAAATTGGTGTTGGAACAGGGATGGGTACAGCAAAGGTCTTATTTCCAGAGACTGGCTTAGTAACTGCTAAGTTGTTAGGAACAGCTACAGGAACTGGAATCGAAATGCTGTTTTTGTCTGTATCAGTAATCGCTTGGGCAACTACATTACCAGTATTACCAGACTCTTGATTGCGGTATTTTTGCTGTAGTCTTTGAATTTCAGCCTGCAAACTCTGAAGACGCTCGTTGTTTCTGCCTCTTGCTACTCTTTGAGTTTGGCTACCTGACTGTAATTCAGTAAAGACTTTGGGTACGGGAGTATCACCACCTACACCGTTAACAGTATTTGTCTGTGTTTGGTTATTTGTTGCTGTGGTTGGTTTGACAGTGTTGTTGTTGACAAAAACTGGTGAAACTGGTGCTAAAGGTACGTTGGGGTTACTGCTGGCAGTGTTAACAGGTACACCAGCAATTTTGACATTGTTGGTCAACTGTACATTAGGCTGATTAACGGCCACAGGTATGGAAATTGCACCATTACGGTTAGCATTTGCCGATGGCAGTATGATTTTTTGATTGATTTTGAGCTGATTGGGATTGCTGATATTGTTGAGTTTGGCTAGTTCTGCAACCGTGGTGTTGTATCGGTTAGCGATCGCAGCTAGAGTATCTCCTGGCTTAACTTCGTAAGCAGTACCAGTATCCGTTGGTGCGGTAATTTGTGGTGTAGCAGGTACAGATGTTGTTGCTAGTGGCTGTACCGATTCACTTGGGAGTTTTGGTTGCTTAACTTCAGGAAAGAACTTGGTTTTGTCTTCATCAACCAATCCAGGTAACTGTTGCCCAACTTCTTGACTGATGCTTTGAGGTGGTAATTTCTCTGCTACAACTACCTCTTGCTTCAATGCAGGAGTTTTGGCTAAATTTTTTGACTCCCCAGACCGTAACTCCGCCAGACTTGCTCTTAAACGGTTCGATTTTGCTTGTAAGTTATATAAGGCAAATTCTTGCTGTGCTTTTAATTTAGCTTTGACTTCATCGTTAGCAGCTTTGATCTCAGATGCGTCGTTAGCTGTTAGATTTTCCTGTGCTTCGCCATCTTTGGCTTTTTTCTCGGCTGCTGTTTGGGCAACATTCTCTGGTGTTGGAACTTCCACAGGCATTCCATTTGCTGCCACTTGCAATTTAGCTTCAAGCCCAGGCAACTGAGAAATTGCTGTTGGTTCCACAATGACAGGATTTTCTGGCATGGTTGCTGCGGAGACTAGTTGGCTCTCCAGCGTCGCGGGAACAAACTTCATTTCAGTGTCAGGAGCAACAGGCAAGTTTGAGGCTACTTTTTGGCTGCCTACAGGTGCTGCTGCTTGAGCTTGATCGCTTTGTCGAGTCACGAAAAGGCTGGTCGCTCCAACTGAAATAGCCAAGCCAATCATGGCTGCTTGTGTGCTAACTCGACGATTAGCCTTGGAATTTACCACACTTAACTGCTCACTAGGGACACCATCATTGCTGGGGGTATTTTTCAGCACAGCTTTTACTCTTTTTTTCAATGCTCGTTTCAAAGACGACCTCCTATGATCACTAGCGCTTAACTGACCTCGATTTTGCAGTCGGAATACTAGTCAATGATTTAGATCACATCTGACGATAGACCTGGATCACATTCACCAGAGATACTTAGGCAAGATTAACCTGCTTCTCTGATTTAGACAAGTTTACACCTGTTAGCAGAACATAAAGTTGCTGTGCTTACTTGTCCGCTCCACTCCTCACACCCTAGAACTTTCGCTCTTTACATTATTCGCTGGGATTGGAAAGTTGATATTAGCCGAATCTGCTTTATATTGTCAGCAATTTTAGTTGCTATTTTTTTTAAAAGCGATGCCTCCTGCTGTAAATATCTTCAAGGTTTTTTTTACCAATCCGTCTTCCCAACAGGAGACTTTACGTTGATTCTTCCCTAAAAGACAACCGTACAAACTCTCCAGTACTTTTGTCCTCCTGAAATATACCTATTCAGACAAAATAGTACAAATGCCTTATCCGTATGGATTTGCAGCCCTTTATTTTTGGAAATCAAATAAATCTAATTCATCAAAATCTATCATTCAAATTTGGTATATTTTCAAAATTAATATAGAAATTTCTTATATAAAACTTGTCTAGTGAACCCGTTTTTTCAGGTATTTTACTGGTTTTAAAAAATTCAAAGTATAAAAAGTACAAGTATTTTTTGTTGGTGACAGAATTATTATCTGCTAGAAATGCCGTTGCAATTTGATTTTTAGGGTTACATGAGTATTTGTACTTATAGAAAGTCTGTTCAAACACTACATTAGATAACCGAGTTGTCGCCTGGCTTCAAACAGGCCGATGGCAACGCTGACTGACAGATTCAGGCTCCGAACCCCTGGCTCAAACATTGGAATATAAAGGGTTTGATCACAAATTGATAATGCTTCTGGTGACAAACCAGTGGTTTCGCTACCAAACAGTAACCAATCATTTGCATCAAACTGAAATTGAGTGTAATTACTACTTCCCCTCACAGAAAAACCCAGACATCTACCGCCGCGCTGTTGATGAAAGTCTTGAAAAACTGCCAGGGATTCATGATAGTGGAGTTTGACATAAGGCCAATAATCTAAACCGGCTCGTTTCAGGTAGCGATCGCTAATTTCAAAGCCCAAAGGCCCCACTAAATGTAATTCTGTACCTGTTGCTGCACAAGTACGCGCTATATTGCCTGTATTAGGGGGAATTTGCGGATTGACTAAAACAACTTGGGGCATCTGCTATGGGACTGCGCTTTTGTATAAAAAGTTATATTGACAATAAAAAATCTACCAAAAGGTAGAGGTTATCTATAGGTTTTCTTAATAACCATTTTGTAGTTTACATCGATTAGTTTTTTAAAACAAAAAAATTGCTACATTTTCTCAGAATTTTTGGAAAATGTATCTGACTAACTGGCCAATACAACTATTTTGTCCTTTCAAAACTAGAAACCAGACCCAAACTCATTCTTTGGCTATTTTTTGGAAAATCTATCGGATGTATGAAACCATTAACGATGGTTTTGGGCTAGTGGGATTTTCCTGGCTGGGTATTTGTCATTAGTCATTTGTCCTTGGTATTTACAAATGACTAATGGGATTGAATCACCTGAAGTTATCGTTATGCCAGCAAGGAAGAACACAATTTATGTTCTAGTTCCATTTCTCGTTCTTTTGTCGCCACAATCGCCTGAGAAATAACGCGCTGACAGTCAAAACCGACGCTATGAAGTTGTAGCCATTGCTGGGCTTCATTGCCTTCACGGAGAATTTTATGCAATGGTGACAAGAAACAGCTAAAGCCTTGTTGTTTAGCGATCGCCCAAACTTCTTGATATAGTTCCGCAATCCAATCTCTGGCTAAAATAGTTCTGCCATCTTGCCAATGTTGTAGTTGAGCATCCAAACTGGCACTAGCGGCTGCTATTTCATTGTTAGTGGTCAGTGCAATTAATTCTTCCGGGGATAATTTACTGTTAGTTAAAGGATCTAAATCTGGGTTATTAATTATCTGCAATAAACGTGCTTCTAACAATGCGGTAATTGCGAGTAAAGCAATGGGGTCTGTGACTAAATCACAAATTCGCAATTCCAGACGATTGAGATCATAAGGGCGGCGATCGCCATTTGGTCTAACCGATACCCATAAATGCCGGACATTTTGCATTGTTCCAGCTAATAACTGCTCTTCTACCCATTGAATATGATGGGCATGGCTGGTAAATAATGGTACGTAGGCGGGAGTTTGGGGAAATAAACCCCAACGAGTCGAGTGATAGCCAGTGGTTTGACCATTGAAAAAGGGTGATGAAGCACTCAGGGCCAGAAATAAGGGTGCTTCTAAGCGAATAAATCGACAAGCCCGCATTAATGTTTCTGGGTCGCTAATACCTACATTAATGTGTACGCTGGCAGTGACGACATTTGTGCCGTAGGTCTGCTCAATATAATCATGATAGGGATTGCTGGGGTCAGAACGAAAGAAGCGATCGCCCCCACTTAAAGACAAAGTACTTCCAGGTATCAAAGTGTAGTTACCCAAACGCTGGAGGTATTTGCGTAATTCTCGACGCGGACTTAGTAAAGCACACAACAGATTTTCGTAACTTGTGGATGGCTTTGTTATGTATTCCACGTTGCGACTGTCTGGTTCTCGCATAAACCCATTTAAGTCCGCAACAATCTTATCGGAGAGACCAACAATTTCACCTTGAGGTGTGCCAGTGTACATCTCAATCTCAAAGCCCTTTAGCAGTACCACTTAATTCTCCTTGGCTCTCCCAGCCTTTTAATTGTATCGAATTAGACTATTTTTTGGTTTAAACTTGCCGTTCTGGAAACGTTAAGAATCTTTTAGCAGAAGATGAACCACGGTAAACGATTTGTTTCATCCCTTAGTAATTACTTAAAATAAAAGTATCAATTTTATTTCTATCTTGGTATGGAGATTCACATACTACATTAGGGTGAAAAAACCGTACTTGATTTTCTACCTTATTTGCAAGTTGAACTGAGTAATTACACAATAGAGTAAATCTCGCCAGAGATAACTACTACCAACGATACATACTACTGGATAACCGACGCACAAAACTACTCAATAACGATAATTTTTAACACCGAGCTAATTAATTTTCAGGGCTTTTGACTTGTGCGCTAAGTGCCATTAATTTTACTTTATGACTTACGCAACAGTCATATTTTTTCTGTAGAGTGTGTGACGCAACAAAAGTATTTGAACGTAGTAATGAAGCTTATAGCGTCACGCACCAATGCTTAATTTTGACACTTGCATCAGTCCGGTTACTTTTTACTCAGCACTCAGAACTTTTTCGGTAATACTTGTCATACTGAGGGGTAAAAATTAACGTGCTAAAATTTCCACTCAGGTTTTTGCCAGAATTTAGATATGGAACTAATATTTTGATTTGGGAAATATAAGTAGGATGTGTTAGCGACAGCGTAACGCATCTAGCACAAATTTTTAGGTGCGTTACGGCTTAAGCCTAACACACCCTACATATACTGAGCGAGTCAAGATTAACTTGCTAAAATTTCCACTCAGTTTTTTTGCCAGAATTTAGATATATAAGCTTTGCTTTTAATGCAAATAAAAATCAAGAATCATAATAGATATTGCGATGAGTTTTTTATTTTAATATATTATTTATTATTTTTTTGCTTATTGATAACTTATGAGAAAAAATCTTATGTTAATTGGATTACAAACAAATATTTGATAATTGTGCAGAATCATATATACAAAGATTTTTCTATATGTAATATCTAAAAACAAAAGGTAGATACGCTACATCATCATAATAGTTTTTCTGTTAAAGCCGGGATTTTTATAGCTTTCTATTATTTTTTTGACAATTACTAAAAAAATCCTTAAGCTAATAGATAGATGGCCAACTATCAACCAAATAACTCCGATTTTGTGAGGTAAATTCAAAATCGTTGTTATAAAGTATCAGCATGAACAAATGAATTGAACTGAATCATTGACGATAAATAGTAACTTCAACAAATTGAGCTTAAACAAAGCTAATGCCTGATTTACTGGATGGCGCTACGCAGTTTTGAAAATCATCCATTCAGGTAGGAATGTTTGTAGTGATGGTCATGCTTGTCTGTTAAACATGAAACTTTGGCTAAGGTGCAGGAAACTATGCTTGATTTTTTTACATCGTTGAACGACCATAATCTACCCTATCCAGATACGCTACATCCCATTGTTGTTCACTTTGTAATTGCAATGGTATTGTTTGCATTTTTCTGTGACTTAGTAGGTTATTTTACTGGCAAGGCTCGCTTATTTGAGGTGAGTTGGTGGAATATGTTTGTTGCTACGATCGCCATTTTCGTAGCGATTATTTTTGGACAATTTGAAGCTGGTTTAGCCCAGCCTTACGACGTAGCTAAATCAGTTTTAAATATTCATACCCTGATTGGTTGGTCACTGTCTGGCCTCATCGCCACAATTACCGCCTGGCGCTATGTACTTCGTTCGCGTAACCCGCAAAAATTACCAGTTCATTATTTAGCCGTGGGATTTGTCTTAGTGGCAATTGTCGGCTTGCAAGTTTATTTAGGTGATGAATTGGTTTGGGTATATGGATTGCACACAGTACCAGTTGTTGAAGCTGTTAAGGATGGGATGCTGCCATGAATTCAGAACTAATTAATCAATTAAACGTAGAAATAGGCGCGAACGGATTACCTTACACTCTGCCTATTCACCCAAATTTGGTGCATCTGACCATTGGTCTATTCATCATTGGTATTACCTTTGATATCGTCGGTGTTTTGTTCCCCATGCAAAAATGGGTGTTCAAATTTTTGGCAATTACTGTTGAACGAGCCAACTTCTTTGATGTGGGTTGGTACAACATGGTTGCGGCAACTGCCATCACCTTTTTTACTGTAGCTGCTGGCTTTTACGAAATGTTCTTAGCCTCTCCACCAACAGATATCAAGAGTGCATGGGGAATGCCAGCAATGGAAACCATGCTGTGGCACGGTATTGGTGGTGTTGTCCTCCTCGCTTTATTTGTTGGGATGACCATGTGGAGAGGATGGCAACGCTTTTCTTGGAGTAAGGATTACGACGTAGAAGTGCAGTGGAGCTATTTATTTGCGGGAGTCGCAATTATGTTTTTGATGTTCCTGCACGGCACATTAGGAGCGCAGTTAGCTGCTGAATTTGGCGTTCACAACACCGCAGATAGACTACTGAAATTAGGCGAAGACCTGAACACAATGCTCAAATAACTTTTGTCATTCGTCCTTTGTTCTTTGTCATTTGTTAATGACTAATGACCAATACTTCGGCTTCGCTCAGTACAAGTGACCAATGACTAATGACTCATGACTCATGACCAAAACCCATGAAACTCTCAAAGATTTTAAGTGTATTAACATTAATTACTGGTGCGATCGCAATTAGCATCACCAGTATCTGGATAGGTAAACAAGCCTATTCCTGGCTACCTCCCCAAGCGGCGGCCGAATCTCATCTGATTGACGATTTGATTAGTTTTTTGGTGACATTAGGTGCGTTTATTTTTCTGGGTGTCACCAGCACTTTGATGTATTCTGTGATTTTCCATCGTGCTGAAAAAGGCGACCTCAGCGATGGCCCCCACATTGAAGGTAACGTCACTTTGGAAGTTGTTTGGACAGCCATCCCCATTATGTTGGTACTGTGGATTGCTGGCTATAGCTCCCAAGTTTACGAACAAATGGGTATTCAAGGCCCCACCCAACTAGTGCATTTGCATAACCCCGTGGGGATGGAATCAGCTTATGCTGCACCCCAAGAAGGTGTAATCAGTGAACCTGTAGAAAAAATTGATGTCATCGCCAAACAATGGGCGTGGGTATTTCATTACCCTGAAAAAGATGTTACCAGTACCGAATTGCATTTACCAAGCGATCGCCGCGTGCGTTTAGCACTGCAATCAGAAGACGTACTGCATGGCTTTTATATCCCAGCATTCCGCCTCAAACAAGACATCATTCCCAACCATACCATCGACTTTGAATTTACCCCCATTCGCCAGGGTCAATATCACCTCACCGACTCCCAATATAGCGGCACTTACTTTGCCACCATGCAGGCAAACGTAGTTGTGGAATCTGACGAAGACTATCACAAATGGTTGGCTAAAATCGCCACACACAAACTCTCCCCCGCCAATAACCAAGCTGCTTCTGAATACGCCCAAACAGCCAATGAACCCGTGAAAAATGGTTGGGATACCGTCGTACCCGCCGCACCTCCTTTGGTTAATTATTCCGGTTGACAGCAAACTAATTCCCTGCACCCTCAAATCCTTCACACCCCTGTTTCTTCAAAAGAACAATGACTAACATCCCTATTGATGGTCTCAACCTACCGGTTGGGAAACCACACCACGAAACCCCAGGAGGCTGGAAACAATATTTCAGCTTTAGCACCGACCACAAAGTCATCGGTATTCAATACCTTGTTACTTCCTTTTTCTTCTTTCTCATCGGCGGTATCTTCGCCATGATTCTCCGGGGAGAATTAATCACCCCCGAAGCCGACTTAATTGACCGCACCGTATATAACGGTATGTTCACCATGCACGGCACAGTCATGCTGTTCTTGTGGACATTTCCCTCACTAGTAGGTTTTGCTAACTACCTCGTCCCCTTAATGATTGGGGCGCGAGACATGGCCTTTCCCCGCCTCAACGCCGTCGCCTTTTGGATGGTTCCCGTAGTCGGGATTTTGTTGATGTCCAGCTTTTTTGTCCCTGGTGGCCCTGCCCAAGCAGGTTGGTGGGCTTATCCTCCCGTCAGTTTGCAAAATCCCACAGGCCACTTGATTAACGGTCAAGTTTTGTGGCTGTTGGCAGTTGCCATCTCTGGTGTCTCCTCAATTATGGGTGCTGTCAACTTTGTGACCACCATCGTCAAGATGCGTGCGCCCGGTATGACCTTCTTTCGGATGCCTTTGTTTGTCTGGGCAGTCCTCAGCGCCCAAATCATCCAATTGTTTGGTTTACCAGCCCTGACAGCAGGCGCAGTCATGTTGTTACTTGACCTCACCGTTGGTACTGGCTTTTTCAACCCCAGCAACGGCGGCAACCCAGTCATGTTCCAGCATTACTTCTGGTTCTATTCTCACCCGGCTGTGTATGTGATTATCTTGCCAGTTTTCGGTATCTTCTCCGAAATCTTCCCTGTCTACTCTCGCAAACCTTTATTCGGTTACAAAGTCGTTGCGATTTCATCACTGTTAATTGCCGTCGTCAGCGCCATTGTTTGGGTACACCACATGTATGTCAGTGGTACTCCTGCTTGGATGCGGTTGATTTTCATGTTAACCACCATGTTTGTGTCTGTACCGACTGGTATTAAGGTATTTGCTTGGGTAGCGACAATTTGGGGTGGTAAGTTGCGCCTCAATACACCCATGTTATTTGCCTTGGGTGGATTAATCATGTTTGTCTTTGCTGGCATCACAGGGATTATGTTGTCTTCTGTACCTGTGGATGTTCACGTTAACAATACCTATTTTGTCGTGGGACACTTCCACTACGTCCTTTTCGGTACAGTGACAATGGGCTTGTATGCTGCTATTTATCACTGGTTCCCCAAAATGACCGGGCGGATGTACTACGAAGGCTGGGGTAAATTACATTTCTGGTTGTCATTTATTGGTACTAACCTCAACTTCTTACCTATGCACCCACTAGGTCTGCAAGGGATGTTACGCCGGGTTTCTTCCTACGCGCCAGAGTATGAACAGTGGAATATCGTTGCCAGTCTGGGTGCATTTTTGTTAGGTATGTCTACCTTGCCATTCATCTTCAACATGGTGATTTCTTGGATGCAAGGCGAAAAAGCACCTGATAACCCTTGGCGGGCAATTGGTTTAGAGTGGTTAGTTTCTTCACCACCACCTGTTGAGAACTTTGAAGAAATTCCTGTAGTCATCTCTGAACCTTACGGTTACGGCAAATCAGAACCTTTGGTAGCAGAAGAGAAGGGTGTAGGGGTGTAAGGGTATAGGGGTGTAGGGAATTAACACCCCTTAAACCCTTACACACTTAAACCCTCAAACCCTCACACCCCTATTTCTCTAATGAACGAATCAGGAAAAACAATAACTTCCCAACTGATTCGCATTGATTAACGACAGGAATAATAATTTGTGATGAGGCTAGTTCAACACGAATAGATAATAACAAATGTGTTTCTAGCTCTTTGAGGGAACCTTGGGCGATGTATAAAAATTGAATATACTCGCCACATGTTCTTCTTCCATAACCTTCAGCAATATTAGCTGGAATTGATGACGCATCTCTACGAATTTGAGCAATCATTCCATAAGTTTCTTCTTTGGGAAATGCTTTTGTTGCTTTGTAACACAATTCAGCAACATTCATGGCTTCTTGCCAAACTTTCAAATCTCGATAAGACTGCATTAACTGTTCTGATATTTAGTGCTACTTCGTTTTACTCCACAGTCAATGGAAGTGCCTAGCAGTTTTTACACCCATATACCCTCACACCCTTACACCCTCAGATCCCTATGGACAGTTCTCTAGATTCCTATCAGTTGCAGAATCACTCTCATCATAGCGGTGAGCATGGACATGACGAAGAAGGCAATAAAATGTTTGGTTTTATTGTTTTCTTACTGTCGGAAAGTGTGATTTTCTTGAGTTTTTTCGCCGGCTATATTGTCTATAAGTTGACAACTCCTAATTGGCTACCGGCTGGTGTGGAAGGATTAGAAGTTAGAGAACCAGCAATTAATACTGTTGTGTTGGTTGCGAGTAGCTTTGTAATTTATTTGGCAGAACGCGCCCTACAACGTCAAAACTTATCAGGTTTTCGGATGTATCTGCTGGCAACAATGGCAATGGGCAGTTACTTCTTAGCCGGACAAGCTATTGAATGGAGTCACCTAGCTTTTGGTTTCACTTCTGGAACTTTTGGCGGGATGTTCTACCTGTTAACTGGGTTCCACGGTTTACACGTTTTAACAGGTATTTTGTTGCAATTAATGATTTTGATTCGTTCTTTCATTCCAGGTAATTACGAATCTGGCCACTTTGGTGTGAATGCTACTTCACTATTTTGGCACTTTGTGGATGTGATTTGGATTGTCTTGTTTGTTCTGCTTTACATTTGGCAGTAAATATTAAGTTTGTCTAAAAACAAAGCCAATTTTCAGGGGAAGAGTAACATAACTCATCTTTTCCTCTGTTTTTCATTTTGAGATATTTTCAAAGAGTAATAATTCAGCACTCAGGAGCCAGAATTCAGAATTTATAGCGTTTACTAGTTGAATGAAGGACGAATCTATCTGCGTCCATCTGCGTTTATCTGCGGTTAATTATTTTTGTCTGTATCTTGCTAGGTTAAGAAAGGCTATAAAAGTACTTCAGTTAAGAGAATAGTAAGGTTGGATGTAGCAATAGCGTAACCCAACATTCACGCATACTCTGTTGGGTTCCGTTCCTCCACCCAACCTACACCTATAGATTTTGATTCCTGAATTCTTACCTCAAAAGCATTTTATGACTTGGAAGAAAATTATGTCACTCTATCTGTGTATAGATGTGAAAAAGTCTCTTTTCAAGATAAAACTTGAAAGGCTGAATGTAGAAAATTGAATTTTACTGAGCTAAAAATTCTCAACAGATACAACTTCCCCAAAAATATTTAATTTACAAATGGCAATCCAATCTTTAGTCGCCAGCCCAATTATTGCATTTACTATTCTGCTCACAGTCATTTTTACTGTACCACCGATATTTGAAAAATTGCGATTGCCGGGATTGGTGGGTTTGCTAGTAGCAGGTGTGATTTTAGGAGAAAATGGTTTAAAGTTACTTAATTCCGAATCTGACACCATCAAACTGCTATCGGATATTGGCAAGATTTATTTGATGTTTGTTGCAGGTTTAGAAATTGACTTAGAGCAGTTTCGCAAAACTAGAAATCGTTCTATTGGATTTGGGACTCTGACTTTTTTAGTGCCGTTAATAGCTGGTGTTTTAGTTGGGCGGTTATTTAATTTTGGTTGGAATTCTGCTTTTCTGATTGGTTCTTTGCTGGCATCCCATACTTTATTGGCTTATCCAATTGTTAGTCGGTTGGGTGTGGTCACAAATGAAGCGGTGACTGTAACAATTGGCGCAACAATTTTTACTGATACAGGTGCTTTGTTGGTATTAGCCATTTGTGTGGGGATTCATGGTGGAGAATTTACAGCCTTGAGTTTAGCCACACTTTTGGGTGGATTAGCTATTTATGCGGTTGTGGTTTTGTTTGGTTTTGACTGGGCTGGTAAGGAATTTTTTCGGCGTTCGGGAGATGAACAAAGTAATCAGTTTTTATTTATTTTACTAGCATTATTCTTGGCTTCTGTGGGAGCGCAAGTGATTGGAGTTGAGAAAATTGTTGGGGCATTTTTAGCAGGTTTAGCTGTTAATGATGTTTTAGGACGTAGCCCAGTTAAAGAGAAAATTGAGTTTATTGGGAGTGTTTTATTTATCCCATGTTTCTTTGTCGATATGGGGTTGCTGATTGATATCCCAGCATTTCTCAAGACTCTAAGTTCGGTTTGGTTGACTGTGGTCATCGTCATAGCTTTAATTAGCAGTAAATTTATTGCGGCATTTTTAGCAAAATTATTTTATCGCTACAATACGGCAGAAATGCTCACAATGTGGTCGTTATCTCTACCGCAGGTAGCAGCTACATTAGCGGCGGCATTAGTGGCTTATCAAACTGTTAACTCTGCTGGGGAAAGGTTAATCAGTGAAGGTGTTTTAAATAGTGTGATTGTTTTGATGCTGGTGACTGCTATTTTAGGGCCAGTAATTACTTCTAGGTTTGCCACAGCTTTACAAGTTAGTGATGCAGATTTAGAAACAGATAGTCTGGCAACTTGGTGGGAAAGTCCTGAAACTGAGGTAGAAGAAAAACCACATCAATTTACTGTAGTAGTGCCGATTTACAATCCTCAAACCCAGCGTTATTTAATAGAAATGGCGGCATTATTGGCGCGTCATGAAGGTGGGAGAATTGTCCCATTAGCGATTACTAAAGCTTTGATTCAAATGGATGATCCGCAATTGGTGACGGCGCTAGACCAAAGTCAAAAAAGATTGAAGATGGCGCAAGAAATTAGTCAAGAATTTGATGTGGAGGTGTCGCCAGCAATTCGCATTGATGATGATGCAGCTTTGGGAATTAGTCGTGCGAGTCGAGAACGTAATGCGAATTTAGTGGTGATGGGTTGGTCACAAACAACAGGGTTTCGCGCTCGTTTGTTTGGGAGTGTGATTGATAGTGTGTTTTGGTCTTCACATTGTCCCGTGGCGGTGACACGTTTATTGAGTAGTCCAACCAGTATCCAAAGAATTTTGGTACCGGTTGGTGATTTGACGCGACAAACTATTGGTGCTGTTAGGTTCGCACAAATTGTAGCTGATGTGAATCAGGCAGAGGTGGTATTGTTGCATGTGAGCGATCGCAAAACGCCCCCATCTGTAGTAGAAAAATTTACATCACAATTATCTGAAATTACAGCAAAAGGTCAGTTACAGGTGAAAACTAACATCCAAACAGTTAAAGGCGATGATGTCGCTAGAGTAATTATTCGAGAAGCTCAAGCCTTTGATTTAGCAGTGTTGCGTTCTGTGCGCTATCGCACCGCCGGCGGTTTAGGTGTGAGTCAAGTAACAACCCAAATTTTGAAAGAATTGAAATGCTCAATTGTATTACTAGGAGAGCCTCACTCATAAGCTCTGCTAAATCTACTGACAGTATTTCATAAAGTTGAAAGTTAAATTTCTATCGTTGGTCATACCTCGGTGGATTCCCCAAACTGAATCTATGTTAGATAACCTAGTTAATATGTTGTCGTGAGCAGAAAGCTTAGATATTTTAGACTTGTGTACGCTCCACACCACTAGGAAGTTAAATTCAATGCAGATTTTTCAAGTTTGGAATCAATTAACCAGGTGGAAGTTTAGTAAATTCTTGAGTCAGACAGTGGCTTTAGGAGTTGGTGCTAGTGTTTTGTTATTCAGTGCTAGTGCTAATGCTGCTGAACAAGTGATTTTAAAGTATGGTAGCTTTCAAGGGCCTGTTTCGGTTGCAGAATTGAACGAGTTTGTGCAAACAGGTAAGACTACCCCAACAATTAGTAATTATTTGCAAGCGGCTAAACAAGACCCAAATGTAGCGCGTAAAGCCTTAGTCGCAGGTATTAAAGCTGAACCTGCTTATTTAAATAGCTTGCTGTCTGGCTGGACAGGGCCGATTTTACTAGCTCAAGTTGGGGATGTGGTGCATCCGCCTGGGGGAGATTTAGATGCACAGGCGCTAGAAACATCTTTGAATAAATCTATTCAACAAGATGGGGAAATTACTTTGTTAGGCGCAATTCGTCATTATCCAGATCATACTGTGGAAATAGAAGGCGATCGCCTCATCCCGGTTTATGAAAGACTCAGTAGTTTGGCGAAAATCCTTTAAGTACTGAGTTTTCAGGAAGGATCTAATTCTAGAAATAAACAAATCTTCAACCCACACAACCGAGTTTTACCTGTATGAACGCAGGTTACAACCGCTAATTTCGCTTAAACAACCAAAGCTTATCGACATACGACCTTGGTAATAGTTAGAACCGATTAAGGATGGTCAATTTATTTGAATACCACTCCTTATATTTACATTCAGTTCTAACGAGAAAATGTCATGACTAAGGAAATAACCTACCTAGAGTTATCAGAAGATAGTGGAAGTTCCCACAAGTTTTATGAGGTGATTGTTGAAGATACTCAAGTAAGCATCCGCTACGGTCGTATTGGTGACGCGGGACAAACCCAGACGAAAACTTACCCGACATCAGAAAAAGCAAAAGCAGAAGCGGCGAAAAAAATTAACGAAAAGTTGAAAAAAGGCTATGAAAAAGCGGTGATGGGTGTGCGTCAAAAGCGTCCTGTGACTCGCCGCGAAGTGACTAGTACGGCTTCCACAGCCAAACAATCACCAATTTTGTGGAAGTTTACAGCTAATTCCGCCGCTTTTGGGATTTTTATTGATGCTAACCGTTGCTGGTTGGGTAATCAAGCAGGTCAAGTTTTTGCTTTGAACCATGAAGGTAAAGTGAGCAATCAGTTTAAGCTACCTGATGGGGTGAAATGTTTAGTTGCTGATGATATCTGGATTTACGCTGGCTGTGATGATGGTAATGTCTATGATTTGACTGGGAAGTTACCCCGCGTTGCTTACAAAATTGATGAAAATGTCGATATATTCTGGCTTGATATTAAAGATGGTTTATTGGCTGTCTCTGATGTCAATGGTGGTGTGACAACTATAGATCATGATGATGAATCACAATGGACGCGGTTGAGTCAAGGTAATTCCGGCTGGATGGTTCGCTGTGATGAAGCGGGAATTTATCACGGTCATAGTCAAGGAGTGACTATGTACGATAACAAAGAAGGTCGAATGCTGTGGCATCAAAAAACCACCGGGAGTGTATTATTTGGTTGGCAAGAAGCATCCACAGTTTACGCTGGTGCAAGCGATCGCAAAATTTATAGTTTTAGTAAGCAAGGTCAACCACTAACAGTATATAAGTGTGATTCCTCAGTTTATTCTTGCGCTACAGCCCAAAATGGTAAATATGTGTTTGCTGGTGACAATAATTCTTCGATTTACTGCTTTAACCAAGCCGGGGAAAGACTGTGGAAGTTGGGGACTGGTTGCGGTTCTGCTTTATCTATGCAGTTTTACGAATCTCGAATTTATATTGTTACTACCGATGGGACTTTAGCTTGTATTGATGCTAGTGAAGATGCGATCGCCTCTGCTCAAGCTGGTACAATTCCTGAAGCAACTGTGATTAAAGCGCCAAAAACTGAGGGAGTCACACCTTCGGCTGTTCTGGAAACTACCACAGATACAAGTGGTGGGGTAATTGTCGAGTGTTTCCAAGATGGCAGTAAACTGCGCGTCAGAGTTATTTCCCCAGGCTACAATTCTAACTGGAATGTGCAGTTTCCCAAAGATATTCGCCAAGCAGGCGATCGCTATCTCGTCCAAGAAATCCGCGAATCAGCTAGAGGCGGCTTTTATCGCGCCTATGGCGATATTAAAAAGATTAACAATTAACACCCAGTTGCACGTAACCTGGGGTGGGAGTAGGGAGTAGGTATTGGGGGTGAAAGAGTTTTGGATACTTACACCCTTACACCCTGTTTTAAAACCTTAATTTTTCGTTTTTTGCGTAAGTCCTATCTTAATCAACACGTTGAATACCAACGTGCTGGGTAAAGACAAACCAATCTTTCGAGAAACCTTTAAACTCAATATCCTTCAGATTAAATTTGAGATGATTATCCTGGAGGGTAAATTTCACAATATTATTGTTGTCTGGCTTATCGGTGAATAAAATTAATTCTGTACCGCCTGGAATTGCCTGCTTGGATTGATCATTTAGCACCTTAGAATCTACAGGTTGGCGCTTAATGATGGTATCTGCGTTAAACACCAGTTTGAGGAAACCTTGTTTATTGCCGACAGACTGGCGATCTACAATTATATTTACTGTATTTTTGGCTTGTTGTTTAGTGGCGATCGCTTGAATATTTGTCACAGGCGTAATTTCATCTGGGATAATTTTGGCGTGTTTGCCAAAGGCATACCAGTTACTACTAAAACCCTTAAATTGAATATCTTCTAAAGATAATTTATAGTAATCAGAATGAGCCGCCGGGATTTCGTAAGACTTCAACACCAGTAGAGTCCCAAGGGGAATATTTTGTTGTTTCGTACTTGGCAATTGACCCGATTGTACTGGCTCTTGTTTAAGAATTGTATCCTGAGTAAATAGCACACGATTTAAGCTTGCCATATTCTGAACCTGAGAACTTACATCAAGTTATACAATATCAAAGTTGAATTTTACGGTTTCTGTGCATCTGGAAGGTGAAGTAAATTTATCCTCAGACTTAGCAAAGTTATATCAGAATCCGGTTTGATTTCTGAATCTATTTGTGTAGGTAGGGAGTAGGGAATGGGGAGTGGGGAGTAGGAAAAAAGCCTGAGCTAGATGTACTAATTTTTTTTATAACTCAAATATGAGTCCTATACTTGTAGAGTAAGGTTGGGTTTTTGCGATCGCTCAACTCACTCGCTACCAGTGAGCAAAAAAGGCACGAGGAAAAGCTAAATGAATACTGTGGTTCTCAATCTAGAACCGATAGCACATTTAAGTGATGAACAATTCTATCAATTGTGTCTTGCTAACCGTGATCTCAGCCTAGAAATGAGTGCAGCAGGAGAGTTGATTATTGTGCCACCAGTTGGAGGAGAAAGCGGAAATCAAGAAGCTGGCTTAATAACTGATTTAGAAATCTGGAACCGTCAAGCTAAATTAGGCAAAGTTTTTAGTTCTTCAACTATCTTTATATTACCGAATGGTGCAAAACGTTCTCCTGATGCGGCTTGGGTAAAATTGGCAAGGTGGGAAGCTTTAACACCAGAACAGCGTAAAAAATTCCCGCCACTTGTACCAGATTTTGCGATTGAACTGCGTTCCGAAACAGATAGGCTCAAATCTCTGCAAGAGAAAATGCAAGAATATATAGAAAATGGTTTGCGTTTAGGATGGCTGATTAATTATCAAGATGGCACAGTGGAAATTTATCGACTCGCACAACCTGTCGAAGTCATACAAATACCAACAATTCTTTCTGGAGAAGATGTATTACCGGGATTTGAAATGCAATTAATCTTATAGCGTTTTTCGGTTTAGTGCAGTACAAATTGATAGGGGATAGAGACTAGAGAAATGGGGAGCATCCCACTTTTTTATATGTCATTGCGAGGAACGAAGCAATCGCAAAATCTTACCATTCTGAACAAGTGCATGAGATTGCTTCGTCGTTCCTCCTCTCTGCGAGACGCTACGCGAACGCAATGACAATTATCCTCTATGTGAAAAATAAAAACTGGGATGCACCCAGAAAAATGTATCTCATGGAGATGAAAAACGCTGTAAATTAACCTCGTTGAAAACCTTTTGCTGTTTGTTTTTGTCCCTTAGCTTTAGGTTTAGTTTTATTAACTTCTGCTAGTGCTTCTTGAAATAAATTATGCAAATGTAAAGGCACACTGGCTATTTCTGGTAATTCTGGTTCGATAGGTTTACCATAATCTTGCAAGAGTTTATCTAAGTCATTACTCAAGTTAAAATCTGGATGCTGCAAAAAATCTTGTAAAACTTTTTCGAGTTGATTTGGGTATTGTTGTGCTAATCGATGCCAAATATAAGCATTGATACTTTTATCTTCTAGATAATAACGCATTAATTTTTCTGCACCTTCAATTTTGTGCCAATCATCAGCTAATAAAATATTTTTAAATTTAGTATAGGTTGGTAAAAATATCAAACCCCAACGGGGATGAGAAATGGTTGTGACTTGTTCCGCTTTTCGCAACTCGGCAGGTAAATCAACCTTTGGCGCAACCATTTTTTGTTGACCATTTTTACCATTTAGCATTTGCGAAACTACATTAGAGTCTACCCCAACTTCTTGTGCGGCTGCGGCGATTTCATCTTGGCTAATGCCTGCTTCTGCTGCTACCTCATCTAAAGATTTAGAAGTATCTAATCCAGCAGCTTGGAGATATTTCTCACTGATAATTGCTTGAAATTCAACTATTTTTTTATTTAATTGATATCCTGGTAAAGTAATTTCATCACTACCAAAAAAGTCAACAAACTGCTGATGATACTGCTCGACTGAGTGCCATGCTTCTTCTAGTAAGTCTGGAGCATCGCTGTAAAGATGACTTTTATAATTATCTTTAAAATTACCAATAGCCACAGCCAGTTTTGGCTTGCCAAGCTTACCTAAAAATGTGTGAGGCCCAGAAAATATCCATTCATTTTCCGTCAAAGGAGAAATGCGGGTAAGTAATATATCTCCTGGCTGGAAACGAGATACGCCCTGTTGTTTTTCACTACCGTTAGACTTAACAATATAATTTTTAGCAGTCAGAACTATGTAATGTTTAGCCGTAAGCCAGTTCATCAATTCCAAACCATCAGGTAAAATTTGGGTGATGGTAAATAAGCCAATAAAGCTACGATGCCAACTGTTGAGTAAATTGCGATCGCCATCGGTTAAATCTGCATTACTGGCAATAAATAACTCAATGGGTGAACTATCACCAACTTTCCCTTCTGTAATAAACCGATCAATAATTAAATCTTGTTGCGTGTTGTCCCCATTTCCCTTATGCGACTGTGCAGCTGCATAAACCTCTAAAGCTTGCGCCAGTTCACCTTCAGCATCTAGGACAAAATCAACCAAAGCTTGTTTAAGTGTGTGCGCTCTTTTTACTAGGACATCCACAAGCGAATCTCTCTGCTCAATAGTTGTAGCCTATAGCGTCTTGGCAGAGAACCACATCTAGCAATAGCCATATTTCTTTTAGGGTATTTGGGTATTTCACGCGATGTGCAACTTATTCTTGAAACCCCTCTCCAAACCTCTCTCCGCTTCGGGGAGAGGCTTTGAATCAGATATTCAAGAAGTGGGAATTTCTACTTATTCCCGCACACCAAACCAAACTTAATTAACCCACTTTCATAACCGCGACTCATTAACCCTAGTGCTAAGGCTCCTTGAATGGTATTCCAGCCAGAACGCAACAAGCCAAAAATTGCACTAGGTGTGATTGCGGAATCAATTACGACATTCCAAAATGGTGCAACCGCAACTGACCAATCAGCAGTGCGGATATTTTTTAATGGTAGTTGATGAGCGATCGCTTCATACTCCGGTAAGGAAATTACATAAGGCAAACAATACACCCGATAAATATCTTGCAAATGCTTTTGTTCATCTGCTGTTAAGGGTGCATCATCTGTGGCTCGATGACACCAAGTCGCCATAATTAAAGTCCCACCCGGTTTTAATACCCGATAACATTCTTGCAAAAACTGGGTTTTATCAGGCATGTGTTCGCCACTTTCCAGCGACCAAACCAAATCAAAAGTATCATCTGCAAAGGGCATAGCTTGAGCATTAGCCACTAAAAACTTACTTCTTACCTGTAACAGCATTTCTTGGGCGCGTTCTGTGGCTCTCGCCGCCTGCACAGGACTTAAAGTAATACCAGTAGTCCGAGCATGAAACTTTTCGGCTAAATATAAAGAACTACCGCCAATACCACAACCCACATCCAAAATGTTAGTTGCTGTTTTGACATCTGCCCAATTCAGCAATTCTTCAATTAAATCAATTTGTGCTTGACGGCGGTCTTTTGGTTGCGTTCCATCTGCACCGTAGTAGCCGTGGTGCATGTGTTCGCCCCAAACTTCTTCCCATAAACCCGAAGAAGCATCGTAAAACTGCTGAATTTGCTGATATAGTGTTGTATTCATAAAACAAATAATGCTAAGACAAAACAATGTTTAAATCAACATACTGGTAGGCTACCATGTGTGTTTTTAATTAAATAAAGATGTTTTTCCTTTCCAGGAAAATTTAATTAAGTAAACCCGCCTGGAAGAATTGAGAGGCTCTACCTTAATATGACTGTTTCGCGGACAATTTGCTTGGGTTTTATGGCTGTCATCACTGTCGGCACGATTTTGTTGATGCTGCCAATTTCAACTAGTGACGGCAGTTGGAATAATTTAGTGGTGGCATTGTTCACCTCAACATCTGCCGTTTGTGTGACTGGTTTATCAGTTGTTGACCCTGGGACTTATTTTTCTTTTTGGGGTCAGTTGTTTATTGCCTTGTTAGTTCAAATTGGTGGTTTGGGATATATGACAACCACTACATTTTTGATTTTGCTGATTGGGCATAAATTTGACCTGCGGCAAAAAATGGCGATTCAACAAGCATTAGACAGACCAGGAATGCAAGGTAGCGCCCAAGTGATTCGCTCAATTATTGCCACGACTTTAATTTTTGAAATTACTGGGATATTTTTACTTTTGCCTGTTTTTGTACCGCAATATGGTTGGTTACAAGGGCTATGGTTAGCGATTTTTCATAGTGTAAATTCTTGGAATAATGCAGGATTTAGTTTATTTAAAGATAACTTGATTGGTTATCAAACATCTGTGTTAGTAGTTTTCACAGTCACGACATTAATTATCTTTGGCGGTATCGGTTATCAAGTTATTTTAGAAATGTATCTTTGGTTGCGCGATCGCATTCTCAAACAAAAGACAATTTTAGTACTTTCTTTAGACTTTAAAGTTGCCACCAGCACAACTTTAATTCTGTTAATTCTCGGCACAATTGCCTTTTTTTGTATTGAAATTAGGAATCCTGAAACTTTTGGTAACTTAGACTTAGGCGGTCAGTTTTTAGTAGCTTGGTTTCAATCAGTCACTCCTAGAACTGCCGGATTCAACACTATAGATATTGCTAAAATGACCACTGCTGGTCTATTCATTACCATTGCTTTGATGTTTATTGGTGCTAGTCCTGGTGGTACAGGCGGGGGGATAAAAACCACAACTTTGCGAGTTTTGACAAGTTGTACAAAAGCAATTTTGCAAGGTAAAGAAGAAGTTTTATTGTATGACCGCAAAATCGCTATCTCCTTAATATTGAAAGCCGTGGGTGTATTGGTTGGTTCTGTAGCTACGGTAATTTTGGCAACGGTTCTAATTTCTTTAACAGATCCAAAGTTAGACTTTATTCAAATTTTATTTGAAGTAGTATCCGCCTTTGCTACCGTTGGTCTTTCTACAGGGATTACAGGTACAGTCTCCACCGCCGCTAAACTAATATTAATTATCACCATGTACATTGGTAGAGTTGGGGTTCTCTTGTTAATGTCTGCGATTTTAGGCGACCCCCGCCCGACTAGAATTCACTATCCAGAAGAAAACCTATTGGTGGGATAGCTAGATACAAGGCAAAAGTAAAAAGAAAGAATAACGATACTACAAGCCTTTTAGCAATTTCTTATGGTCACTGAGTTTCGGCTTCGCGGTAATCGAGCGAAGTCGAGATTCAACTACCGCCTAGTCGAAGTGTGGTCTGTTTATTTACGCCGAACTGTACTAGATACAAGGCAAAAATTAAACATACCAATTCCATTGAATTTGTAAAAATTGAAAGGCCTAGATCCCCGACTTCTTCAAGAAGTCGGGTATTTATTTATGGATAACGAAAACTAACTGTTGGGATAACCGTACTGAGTATCAATACTATTAACTTAAACTGATAAAATATGAAACACTAGGCAAAAAATAAAAATTGTTACTTTAAGTGAGATTTCAGAATTTTTTGTCCTAAATACAGGGAGCGTTAATAAGGAAAGCAACTGTGAACCTTGCATCACTAGGTTTTTTTCGCAGCCTACGTAAAGATAATCAGCAATTTGCGGTCATTGGGCTAGGTCGGTTTGGTCGGTCTGTATGTTCAACCCTGCATAAGTTTGGTTATCAAGTTTTAGCAACAGATGTTGATGAAAAAAGAGTTTGTGAGGCGTTGACAGAAGAAATCGTTGGTCATGCTTTGCAATTAGATTCAACAGAACCAGCCGCACTGAAAGAAGCAGGGATTTTTGAATTTGATACAGTAATTGTAGCGATCGGTAATTACGTTCAAGAAAGTATTATTACTACTCTCAATGTCAAAGAAGGTGGTGTACCTCACGTTGTGGCGAAAGCTTCTAGTGAAGTTCACCGCAAGTTATTGCATAGAGTCGGTGCAGATCATGTTGTTTTCCCGGAGTATGAAGCCGGCTGTGCTTTAGCACGTACTCTTACCAAACCATCTATATTAGATAGATTTGACCTCGACCCAGACCATAGTATTGTTGAGATGATTGTGCCTGATGAATTTCATGGCAAAACCATTACCGAAATTCAACTGCGTAACCGTTATGGTTTAAATTTGCTGGCTGTTAGTCAAGATGGTAAATTTGCCATCAACCCAAACCCCCACCAGCGACTAGAACGTGGTTCAGCAATGGTGGTAATTGGCTGTAATAAAGATATTAATCGCTTACCCATTTAATGCTCTGATTGAGGAACATAGGAATTACACTTAAGTATATGGTGTAAAAACCCTGAAAAAAGAATTTTGTGTTTGATCGGAGTTATGGATTTAATAGTTAAAGATTTAGCAGCAATAGATGATAGACTTTCTCAGCGTCATATTGACCTTGACCCGGCTGGCTATTTCATCATCTATTTGGATAGAGGGGAGGGATTAATCCACGCCAAGCATTTTACGAATGTAATTGATGAGCATGGTTTAGCTGTAGATCCCGAAACAGGTAAAGTCATTCCGGCGCGGGGTAAGGTGGAAAGAACTCACAGCACAGTTTACAGTGGCAGAACTGCCAAGGAACTCAGTGTGAAAATTTTTGAACAAACTCACCCTTGTCCAGTGTCGCAGTTAAACCATGCAGCTTATTTAGGACGAGAATTTGTCCGTGCTGAGGTGGCTTTAGTGACAGGACAAGAGTATGTTCAAGACTAAAGAAAGTATGAAGTATGAAGTGTGAAGTCTGAAATTTTTGACTTCATACTTCAGCCTTCATACTTCAGAGTTAGCCGTTAGATGGTGGCTGTGGCTGATTTACTTGATATATGTAGTAAGTCGCCATCGGGATGACGGTTGCTGCAATTAACAGACCTATCACCCAAGCAGTTGCACTACCTTTGTCGGTATCCTCTGCTTTGGTAAAGGTGCCTTCTACCGTTTCTTTATCGACAATTTGTGGTGGGCCGGGGTCGGGTTCACCAGAGAGAACTTTCACTAAGCGATCGCTCGCATCCAAAAATGCCTGATTATATTTATCACCGTTGCGTAATGGTGCAGCTAAGGTTTCTGTAGCGACACTTTCAGCAATAGCATCAGTCAACAAAGACTTGACTTGATCCCCGGTAATAATTGCAGTGTTGTTAGTAACAGTATCCAGCACTAACAAAGTTTGGTTTGCTTGCGCCTCTTTGGTGGGAAACCATTTTTCAAACAGCCCTTTAGTAAAGCTTTCTGAGGTTTCACCATAATCTAAACGGCGAATTGTGACAAATCGCACTTCATTGCCCGTTTTCTTGGCTAAATCTTCAAAGGTACCACTAATCTTACCTTCGCTAATGCGACTTAGCACTTCACCTTGATCTACAACCCAGTCTCCACCGGGGGTTAAATTCGGAATTTGATACACACCAGTAGCTAACGCCGGGGTAGCCAAAAGTGATGCACCAAGAATAATTGCCAGTATTGGTGTTAGCAGCCAAATGATGTATGTTTTAATGCCAAATACTGTTCTGAGGAGCTGTTTCATTTGATTGATCCTAAGACAGACTAGCACCAAAAATACTACACAATCAATGACAAAATCACCCTGTTCAGGAATTTATCTATGTTGAAGGGAACAGAAAAATTGGGTGAAAGGGTTTGGGTTGTAAGGATTTTGAATAAGTACACCCCCATACCCTAATTTCTCACGTATGGGTGGGGAGAGGGGGGAGTGTGGGGGGAAAAATTTCTTCACCATCCTCCCACACCCCTGAATTTCTCTCTGCGGACTTTACCGAGAATTGAAGAACTTTATGATATAACCGAATTTCTGTCTTTTTCACTGCTACAAAAAGCTATTTGTCAGAAAAAGGGTGATTTTTTCCGGTTTCTAACCCAGAGTGCAGACAGAATTCTATGAAGAAGCTATTTTATTGATCCAAAAATATGCCGCAGAAATCAGCCGCATTAAAGTTTGTAATATTACTGGGTTTTGTTAGCCTTTGTGCTGATGCTACTTATGAAGGCGCACGCAGTATTACAGGGGCTTATTTGCAAGTGTTAGGTGCAAGCGGCACTGTGGTAGGCTTAGTAGCGGGTTTTGGTGAACTCATTGGATATGGTTTGCGCCTCGTGATTGGCTATCTCAGCGACCAGACGCGCAAGTATTGGGGTATTACAACTTTAGGATTTATTTTGAATACTGCCGTTGTCCCACTATTGGCTTTTGCTGGGAGATGGGAAGTAGCCGCAGGGTTGATGATGGCAGAACGCACAGGTAAAGCCGTGCGGACTCCCCCGCGAGATGCACTCCTATCTCATGGTGTGAGTCAAATTGGTAGAGGTTTTGGCTTTGGTTTGCATGAAGCAATGGATCAAACCGGGGCTGTGATGGGGCCTTTAGCAGTAGCAGCAATGGTATATTTCCAAGGAGAGTACCGCAACGGCTTCACGATTTTGATTGTACCTGCGGTGTTGGGATTGATTGTGTTATTGGTTTTGCAATTTTTGTATCCCAACCCCAGTGACTTGGAAATTGAAGATGAAACGAGTCAAGAAGACGGAATCCCGCGAGCTTTTTGGATTTATCTGGGTGCAGTGGCGATTATTGCGGCTGGTTATGCAGATTTTCCGTTAATTGCTTTTCATTTCCAAAAAGGAGATATTGCTTCTGGGCAAACAATCCCCTTATTTTATGCCTTGGCAATGGGAGTTGATGCCGTAGCTGCGCTGATATTTGGCTATTTGTTTGACCGCGCAGGTATTTCGATTTTGATGATTGCAGCTTTTGTCTCATCTTTTTTTGCGCCTTTGGTGTTTTTAGGCAATACCCAATTAGCGTTGTTAGGTATAGCATTGTGGGGTATTGGGATGGGAGCGCAAGAGTCAATTTTAAAAGCTGCGATCGCAGGACTTGTCCCCAAAAACAAACGCGCCACAGCTTATGGTATCTTCAGTACAGGCTATGGTTTTGCTTGGTTTTTAGGCAGCACTTTAATGGGTATTTTATACGATCGCTCCATCACCTTATTAGTCATCTTTTCGACTGCAACTCAACTACTCGCAATTCCCTTCTTTGCTTGGGTACAATTGCAAGCGAATAAATCCCAACCAGAGTTAACAGATAAGCCTGTTTAAATCAAAGAATCTGGGTCTATAAGCTGTTAATCACTTAATTTGCTTGTTTAGACCGCAGGGGAGCATGGGAGCAGAGGGGCAGGGGAGAGGTTACTGTTAATTCTCCCTTGCGCCCCTGCACCCCTGCACCCAAGATACCTTCACAAGTAAATTCCTTATCCGAAAAGTATTGCCTAGCCTCTATCAATTTGTACTGCACTAAACAGAAAAGCGTTATGCTGTAAACACAACGCTTTAGTTTTTGCTTTAAGCTTGCGACTTATTAATACGTTTTCGTAGTTCAGCCTCAAATTCTTCATCTGTAGTGCAAAGCACACCAGGGCGTTCATTCAATCTGTCCATATATTTGTGAAAAGCTTCTGTGTCATGAGGATGAGTTCTAATGTAAGTCAGCAAATCCTTATCAGACATTTCATCGAAATTCATTTTGCTCATTTAATAAATACCTCTCCATTGGGAAAGATTTCTACTTCAATTGTGTCTCCAATCAAAACAAAAATTCGTTTGGTACGTTCGTCCAATCTAACTATATTGATTGGCTGCATTAAATTACTTGCTGCTACGCATCTACGGTATAACGCTCGTAACTGCTCCGGTGTTGGTTCCATATCCTCCTTATTTTAATTTACGTTGAGCCTCTCTTAGTTTTACCCACAAACCAACCCACAACACCCAAACCCAACAACAACGGTGTTAACCAATCTCCCCAACGCACGTATAAAGTCTGCGTTTGGCGGCGATATATAGTCTCTGCGTGAGTTTCATAGATGTTATAGCCAGATATCCACAATGTTCTACCGTGGGGATCGACAAAAGCTGAATAGCCTGTATTTGTTGCTCGTGCTGACCACCTATCTGTTTCAATTGCTCTCATGATATCCTGAGCATGATGCTGGAATGGCATGGCTGCACTGTAATGGGCATCGTTAGAAGAACTGAGGATAAATTGTCCACCCACCGCAGCTTGACGGCGAAATATTTCAGGAAATGCAGATTCGTAGCAAATACCAACTATCGCCCTACCAAAAGGTGTATCAAATATCTGGTTGGCTGCACCATGAACTTGGTGTTCATCTAACGGTGATAAGCGACTAATTAATTTACCTAAAATTTCTTCAAAGGGTATAAATTCGCCCAAGGGTACTAATTTCGATTTATCGTAGCGGCTGGTGGTTTCACCTTTGCTATTAACTGTAAATAAACTGTTTGTATAACTGCGTCCTTTTTCCCCAAATGCACCAACCCAAATTACTACGCCTGTTTTTTGGACTGCGGAAATTAAGGGCGTATCTCCAAAATTGCGTTCAAAGATAGGTAACGCGCCTTCGGGTGTGAGGACTGCATTAACACCTTGTGCGGCGAGAGTTACATAGCCATTTGTATAGCCTGTAATGGCGCGGCGATAACCTTCAGGTTTGACTTTGATTTTGTTGGGGATGTTACCTTGAATGATGCCAATTTTTAAGGCTGCTTCTGGTGGTTGGGCTATGGGTTGGCTATATAGGTAAAAGCCTATTAGGTGTAGGGTGATGAATAATGCTGTTGCTGAGGTTAAATATTTATTTACGAACCGCCGAGGCGCAGAGAACGCAGAGGATAGGTAGGCTTCGGCGATGAGGCCGTTGATTGCGGCGATCGCAGCTGTTACAGTATTAGGGCCAGAGAGTTGACCGAGGTGTAAAATTATCAAGTTATGCGGTGATTGAGTATAAGCTAGAGAACTCCACCACAGCGAACCGGAACTCCACAAACTTTCTAAGCCGCACCATAAGGCTGTACCAATTAAAACACGCAACCAAGGTTTTGACTGATTCAGGTGTGCCATCACCGCACCCCAAATAGTTACAAATAGCCCTCCCCACAGGCTAATAAATCCCCAGCAAAACACGGTGATAGCTAAACTCGGCCACCAAGGTACACCCAACCAATCCATCGGGTGTATACCAGTAATCCAAAATAAGGCGACGCTGTGATAACCGATACCCCAGAGTAAGGGTAAAAGGTAAAAAGTCAAAGGTAAAAGCCAGGGTTTTGGCTTTTTAGCTTCTAAATGATGTTTACTTTTTTGAACAACTATTACCCAAAGTGGGGCTAAGGCTATCCAAGCCAGAAACCACGCACCCACAGGCGCAACGGTTAGCCCCATCAAAACGCCACTAATCAGAGAAAGCAAAAGGTAAAAGGCAAAAGTTAAAAATGAATGATCGCCTTTTCCTTTTTCCTTTTTACTTTTTACTTTTGCGTTCATTCCGCTTCTTCTGTATCACCCGTATCAGGCGGTACGATCGCAACTCCGGTAATGGCATCATCTTCATCCAAGCGTTGCACTCTCACACCTGTTGCCGATCGCGATTGTATTGAAATCGCATTGGTCGCCTGCCGGATAATAATACCGCGATTTGTGACCATCATGATTTCGTCGTCGTTGTTGACGATTTGCAAGGTGGCTAATTTGTCTTTGGTTTTGCGGTTTTTGAATTTAGTCGCCATTAAACCTTGACCTGCGCGGTTTTGCAAGCGGAATTGCCCGACGGGAACACGTTTCCCATAGCCGCCCATTGTAATAACTAGCACCCAAGGGCCGACACTACCGTTAGCTGCTACTTCTGTGGTTTCTTCGATAATTTCGACTTCTTCGGTTTCGATTTCTTCGATGTCTGACTCTTCTGTTCCCGTGTCGAGTGTGTCTAAAATAGCGGCGGGAATAATATCCATCCCCACAAGTTCATCGCCGGTTTTGAGTTTCATTGATTTCACACCACGGGTCGCCCTCCCTAGAGGACGCAGTTGTTCGTGGGTACATCTAAAGTGAATGGCCATCCCCAGACGTGAACCAATGATGATGCTATCTTCAACTCTGGCGCGACGTACCCACCGTAGTTGATCCCCTTCTTCTAAGGAAATAGCAATTAAACCATTGGCGCGAATATTACTAAAGGCGGCTAATGCGGTTTTCTTGATATTGCCACCTTTAGTTAGCATGACTAAATATTCGTCGTCGCTGAATTCATCAACGGGGACAATGGAGGTGATTTTCTCTTCTTTGGGAATGGGTAACATCTGGACGATGGGTGTACCGCGACTGGTACGGGAACCCACAGGAATTTGATAAGCTTTGAGACAGTAAACTACACCGCGATCGCTAAAGAATAAAACACTGTCGTGGTCGCAGCAAGTTAAGAAATGCTCTACTGTATCATCATCTTTGACTTTGGCGGCGGCTTTCCCTCTGGTGGCGCGGCTTTGCGCTTCAAAGGTATTCACCGGCATCCGTTTGATGTAACCTTGTTCTGTTAACAGAATAATTGCCTTTTCGTTCGCAATTAAGTCACGTTCATCAATTTCCCCTTCGGCGTGGGTAATAATTGTGCGTCGGGGTGTGGCGAAGTTGGTTTTAATTTGGGAAATTTCGGTTTCAATAATTTCTAAGATTCTTTCTCGCCGCGCCAAAATATCTTGTAAATTAGCGATTTGTTTTTGCAAATCTTCGTGTTCTAGGCGAATTTTATCGGCTTCTAGGGCTGTCAATCGCCGTAGCTGCATTTGTAAAATTGCGTCGGCTTGGACTTCCGAAAGTCCATAATTTGTAATTAATTCACCTTTGGCTGTGGGTGCATCCGGCGCATGACGAATTAAGTTAATAATTGCATCTAAATGGGATAAGGCAATCAATAACCCTTGCAAAATATGGTCGCGTTCTTCGGCTTTTCGCAGTTCGTATTGGGTGCGTCTGGTAATGGATACGATGCGGAAATCGAGAAAGACTTCTAAAAACTGCTTGAGGGTGAGGATTTGCGGTTCCCCGTTCACCAACGCCAGCATATTTGCCCCAAAGTTGGCTTGCAGTGGGGTTTGCTTGTAAAGGTTGTTCAATACCACGCGGGGATAAGCATCGCGCTTGAGTTCGATGACAATTCGCATCCCGTCGCGATCGCTTTCGTCACGGATATCTGCAATGCCTTCGATGCGCTTATCATTCACCAATTCGGCGATTTTCTCAATTAATGCCGCTTTGTTGGTTTGATAAGGCAGTTCGGTAACAATAATTGCTTCCCGTTCAGGACGACCACGCTGTTCAATGGTTTCGATATTGGCAACACCGCGCATGGTAATCGAACCACGCCCAGTGGTGTAAGCTTCTTTAATTGCTGCCGTGCCGAGAATGTGCGCCCCAGTCGGAAAGTCTGGCCCAGGGATATACTGCATTAACTGGAGGTCGGTGATTTCGGGGTTGTGAATCAACGCGACTACCCCGTCAATCAGTTCGCCTAAGTTGTGGGGCGGGATATTTGTCGCCATCCCCACCGCAATTCCCGATGAACCATTGAGTAGCAGTTGGGGAATGCGCGATGGTAAAACTGTGGGTTCTTGTTGGGAACCGTCGAAGTTATCCGCAAAGTCTACGGTTTCTGATTCAATGTCTTGGAGTAGGGCGGCGCTGGTTAAAGCTTGCAAGCGACATTCTGTGTATCGCATTGCGGCTGGGGGATCGTTATCTACCGAACCAAAGTTACCATGTCCGTTGATTAAGGGCGATCGCATGGAAAAATCCTGCGCCATCCGCACCAAGGCATCATAGACTGCTGTGTCGCCGTGGGGGTGATATTTACCCAACACTTCCCCAACCACACGGGCGCATTTTCTAAATGGGCGATCGTGCGTTAAACCTAGCTCGTGCATAGCGTAAAGAATACGGCGATGCACAGGTTTCAGACCATCCCTGGCATCTGGTAGCGCCCGACCTACTATCACACTCATGGCGTATTCCAGATAAGACCGGGACATTTCGTTCCGCAGATCCGTTGGGATAATCCTCTCCTGTGAGGTTGTCATAACCTAAAAAACTCCAAAAATCGTAGTATTTAGCCTTTATAGTTGGCAAAGCGTAAAATTATTCCAAATTACTCTTGAATAATTGACATATTTTGATACAATTCTAGCACGTATTGTTTTTTTTTGCCCGCAGAGTTATCATCAAGCCTCTGGTTTCATAGCTGCTGCGAATGTGTGAAAGCAGGCTTAACTAAGCAAGCGGGAGTTAAACAAAAAAAATATCCAAATTTTACCCAAAATAAACGTGATTTGCCAAAATAATCGTTATACCCAACCTCAACCAACAAGAGGTCAAGAATGAGCGACAGTTAACGATTCAAGCTATAGCAATCCTAGTTTGATGTGCGAACAACAGAGATCAGGGCGACAAGGTAGACAAGGGCGAGATGTTGGTAATTCATTTAGGACTGCTAGAGACAAAACCAACAGCAATCACGCCAATGTAACGGGATTTTAATATCATTTGTTGGTTATCGGTTGACCGGGGCTATCATAATACAGTTCAATTATCAATATTGAGTTTGACAGATGACATTTCAACAATTAGCGATCGGTAGCTATTTCCGTCTTCCTGGAATAAGTTACAGCTGTGTATATCGCAAAGCCAGTTATTCTTATTGCAGTCTCAATAAACTATTACAACCAATTCGTCCCACAACAAAAGTTATTCCTTTAAATGCCAAAGAAATTGCTAAATATTTTGCCGAGCAGAAAGAATTTATGAATCAACTCAAGAGATAAAGGCTAATAATATAGCAGTCATTGATGTACGCACATAAAAGATAAGGGAGACAAGGGAGAGATATTTGTTTGTAAATCCTTTAAAATTGATATATCTAAAAAAGCTATATATAGCCTTTCTCATTCTAGTGAAGTACAAACAAGAATAATTAACCGCAGATGGACGCAGATGGACGCAGATAAATTTGTACCTCAGCAGACTAGGAAAAGCTATATAGCTTTTTTTATTCCAATTAGGTACATTCATCTAGCCTCTAGCCTCTATTAACTTGTACTGCGCTCAACCGGAAAACGCTGTAAATATTTATTTTTAGCAGTGATTAATTAATGAATCGCTTCTGGCTGCGACTTCATTTGAGCCGCAATCAAAGGTACTTTAGGTGCTAGAAAAAATCCCACCAAACTAGCAAATAAAATTGGTGTAAATGGACTGAAACTAGTGAGTTTTGAGAGTAACAAAGTTGTACTAATGGGTGTGCGTGTTACGGCTGCATTTAGCGCCGCCATTGTACAAATCATGGCTAAAGCAGGATTAACACCCGGAATCAAAACTACCACAGCTTTACCAATACAAGCACCAGTGAAAAATAAGGGGATAATAAATCCACCACGCCAGCCACCTGTAACTGTCATACTAATAGCTGCCATTTTACCCAAAGCCAGTGTTAACAGAAAAATCCCCGAAAAACTAGTTGTCAGAACAGTTTCTAACTCTTCATGGCCAAAATAACGGGTGAGAGGTAAGAACGTGGCTAAACTACCAATTCCCAACCCAGCTAATGTGGTGCGTAAATAAATGGGGCCGGGTATGCGGTGAACAACATTGTCGCAGGTGCGAAAAATCCAGATGAAAATCCATCCTGCGATCGCCCCAATCATCCCAAACAAAATCGCCAAGGCAAAATCATCGATATTTTCTAAGCGATATTGGGGAAAATGCCAAGTTGGTGCAATTCCTAAATGAGTAATCGCCGTAAATACCAAATAACTCGCACAACTAGACACAATTGCCGGCATTAACGCTTCGTAATATTCCACAACATGCTGATGATGCAAGATTTCTAAAGCAAACATCGCCCCGCCTAGAGGTGCGCCAAACAAAGCCGTAAAACCAGCCGCCATCGCCGCCAAACTCATCGATCGCAAATCTTCACCTTCAAGTTTCAGGCGATCGCCTAACCAAGTCCCAAAGGAACCTGTAACCTGCACCAATGGCGCTTCTGGGCCAGCACTTCCACCAGCCGCAATACTAACTAAAGAAGCTAGAATCATCGAGGGGTTTTTTCGTCCATCCAAGCGTCCACCGCGAAAATGAATATTATCCACAATCACGGCAATTTCCCCAGGATTACCCAAAAAATGAATCACTAGCCCCACAATTAAACCAGCCAGTGGCATCACAATTAACAAACTTAAACCTTGGAATCTTTCCAACTGGTGAGTTAACAGTTCTAAAACATTCCAGTACAACCCAGCAAACAAACCACTAACCGTCCCTACCACAACCCAACGCAACACCCAGCGAGAAATCATCAAGGGATTACGCCTTGACAGTCCAAACAGTTGCGTTAATGCCCAACTTTGGGGTTGATTATTTGGGGGTGGCGGATTTAATGGCACTGTTAATATCCTTTTGAGAAAACTACAAATAATGAAGATTTACTACTATCTTGTATAATACTTCCGTTATCCCTGCTCACTCTAGCAGTCATAAATCAGTTATAAACAAAGCCACTGACTCAGCCCTAGTCTCTATTTGCTGCTGAGATGAGTTATAAATCCCATCAAATTGGTATATCATTGAGCAATTTAGATTTTTGAGGGGTTGCATCATGACTAATGTAATTTTTGACTTACTGCCAGAAATATCAATTATTATTTGTACCTACAATCGCGGCAAATATTTAAATCGTTGTATTAATAGCGTACTTGCCCAAACTTTTCAAGATTGGGAGTTAATTATAGTAGACGATGGCAGTAACGATAATACGTTTGAAATTGTAGATCAATATATTAATGTTTTTCCGAATGTTCGTTATTTAAAGCATCAAAACAAAAAACAATGTCATGCTAAAAATGCTGGCATTCAAGCATCTTTTGGGAAATACATCACGTTTTTAGATAGCGATGATGCTTATTTGCCAGAACATCTAGAAACTCGCCTTAAATATCTACGGCAGTATCCAGAAATTGATTTAATTGAAGGTGGATTTCTTACCGATGAAGAAATTTGGGTTGCTGACTATTTTCAACCCGGTAAAATCATAAATCTGCGAGAATGTGTACTTGGCCCGACATTTTTTGGCAAGAGACAAGTCTTTTTTGATTTGCAAGGTTTTAATAATATGACTTACGGAGAAGATACTGATTTTTGGGAACGGGCAGAGAAATTATTCAGAACTCAAAAGTTACCTGATTTGCAAACATATATTTATACAAGAGCAGAAACTAGTGTGACTAAAAGTTTCTTAGAATCAACTTCCCAGTCCCCATTGCCATAAACAATATTTAAAGACTAGCATGAGTATCATACCAAGGCTCTTTTAGTTGCAGACTTTCTAGTAATATTTTTCCCAAAGGGAATTTTAAAATCCCATTTGTACCCAAAAGTCTATATTCCAGAAAAACCCGTTTGTAGACCTTGAGTACTTCAGTTTCAGACAACCAAACTCCTGGGGCTTCTTCTCCAAAAAGTCCACTAGCACCGTATTCAAATTGATGGCTGATATATTGACCTTCTTTCGCTGGGAAGGGACAGATTTGTCGAGGTACATCTGGTTGTCTGATAGCTTTGAATTTCTTGTATCCAAGTTCCTTTAACAGCGCAAATTCTTTTAACAGGTCATGCCAAGACGCTTTTGTAGATTCTATAGATAGAAACTGCGGTTTGCTTTCAACTTTCTGTAAACCCTGTAAGCATAATATATCAGCACCTTCAATATCAACTTTTAGATAATAGGGAGTGCCAAACTCCTGTAAAATATCTTCAAATCTTCGCCCTTCTACTGTTATAGCTGTAGAGCGTGTGCCAAAAAACTCGTTACGCTGGACAAAATCGGGTGAAGTTGTACTCCAAAAACTTCTGTCTAGGTTGACATATAGAGTAATTGGTTGATTTAGAGGGGATACAGCAATATTTAAGAGTAGCAACTGACCAGTTTCTATATAAGAATTTAGTTTTTGCTTAGTGTCACTATAAATATTGGGGTTAGCTTCAATACCAATAACTCGAAATCCTTTTTTGAGATAAAACTCAGTATCTTCTCCTGTATGAACACCAACATCTATGACTAAATTTTTATCCATCTTCGACCTATCCTAATTGCAAATACATAATATTTTAATCTAAATTAGTATTTTTAGAGATACTTTATAAATAGGCGTTTAGCGATCATACAGACTGTGTATAACGGAAAGTTATATGAAACTTACTATTTTTTCGTTCTCCAATCTTAAAATTCTTTATCAGTTTCTTGGCTCTATTTGGCGAATTACTATTTTTCTATTTATCTTGAGTATCAGCATTGTTTTGTTATCTAGTTGTGAGGTAAGAGAAACTCAAAATGAGCAAATTACTCGCATCACACTATGGCATGGAATTAATCCACCTGTAAATCGTGATGTATTCCAAAAATTAGTAGATAAATTCAATCAAACTCATGTTGATGTCCAGGTAGAATCTATTTACGCTGGTCAACTGGGTCAACAACTACCAAAAATCTTAACAGCAGTTGTTGGTAAAGTACCGCCCGATATTCTCTGCTTTTACCCCCAAATTACTGGTCAGTTAGTCGAACTTAGTGCAGTTCGTCCGTTAGAAGGTTGGTTTGACAAACTACCTTTAAAATCAGAACTTAGCCAGAAGCTTTTAGACGAATTAAAGTTAGATGGGCATTTATGGTCAGTACCACTGTATACAAGTAATATTGGCATTTTTTATCGTCCCACATTATTTAAAGCTGCGGGGATTACAAATACACCCAAAAATTGGGAAGAATTGCGACAAGCTGCCAAAAAATTAACTGTAGACCGCAATGGAGATGGACGGCCAGAACAATATGGAATGTTGCTACCTATGGGTAAGGGAGAATGGACGGTTTTTAGTTGGTTTCCCTTTTTATCGAGTGCTGGCGGTGAAATTGTCAGCAATGGTGTCCCGAATTTAAATAACCCCCAAGCAGTTCACGCGCTTCAATTTTGGCAAGACTTATTAAAAGATGGTTCCGCCACTCTTTCGCCACCAGAACGCGGCTATGAAGAAGATGCTTTTCTTCAGGGACGTGTAGCTATGCAAATTACTGGCCCTTGGACTTATATCACCAAGTCTCAGACAGACTATCAAGTTTTCCCTATACCCAGAGATGTTGAATCAGCGACTGTCACAGGTACAGGTAACTTTTATGTGATGAAAACTACGCCAGAGAAAGAACAAGCTGCACTGAAATTTTTAGAATATGTTTTGAGTGAAGAATTTCAAACAGAATGGTCTATTGGTACAGGTTTTTTGCCAGTTAATCTCAAATCTGCCCAAAGCGAAGCTTATCAGCAATATATCCAGCAAAAACCTTGGATCAAAGTTTTTTTAGATCAAATGTCTGTAGCCCGATCTCGTCCTACTTTAGCTGGATATAGTCGTATATCTGAAAGTCTTGGTCGAGCAATTGAGGCGACGTTGCTAGGTGATTCTCCCCAATCTGCACTTAAGCAAGCTCAAGAACGTTTAGAACTGATTTGGGGAAAGTGAAACAGAGCAAATTTACACCAATTTTATAGAAAATTATGAGTGATGAAGTCTCTCATTGCGATCGCCACAATACAGCAATGAATGAATATTGTATTTGCCAGCAGTGCTTTTGAGAATTTGCCGAACTATTTGATTTTCAGTTTCTGCCCTAATTGATGATGGCTGATAGCAGCTTATCTAAAAACATGATTTATGTTTTTAGATATAAAAATTTTATGAAGCTTCAGTAAAAACACTTGCTTCAGATGGTTTTTTAGAGAAAAGTGTTGTGTATCAGCATCAATAGCATAACTTACGTATAAAGATTTTCGATTGAGATGAAAGGGATGTAAGAGTTCTGCACACCTACACCCCTTTAAAGCCTCATACCCTTATACCTTTCTGCGTATCAACTTTGTCATCTTCACAAGCGTAAATACAATGAAAAATTTTGGTTTGACGAATACTTTACTAGTGGCTGGTACAGGAGCAGCATTTGTTTTTACTGCTAGTCCATCTCCAGCAGCAGTGATCAATATTTCAGATTTTACAGAATGGGAAAGTATTGGAAATGTTAACTTGAGTGGTGAGCAAGCTGCTCTGTTTACTGGTGATGGTGTTTCTGACACTAATCTAGAGAACTTCTTGGGACTAGCGTCTGGAACTTTAGATACTTTTAATGGTCAAAATGTCACTGATGGTTCTGCTATCAAAAACACGCTGACAGTCCAAGCTGGAGATGTTTTGACATTTGATTGGCTCTTCCAAGCTGGTGATTATCTACCTTACAATGATTTTTCCTTCTACTCTATTGGTACTTCTCTAAATAGACTGGCTGATGTGCTTCAGGTAGGTAATTTTGGCCAAACTGCATCTCGAACTGCTTACACATTCACCACAGGCGGCACTTACACTATAGGATTTGGAGTGGTAAATACATTTGATCGGTTTTCTGGTGATCGGTTTTCTGGATCAAATCTGACTGTTCGCAGTTCTGGTGGTGTTCAGCCTGTTCCTGAACCTATGACTATTGTCGGTTCATTGGTAGCAGGTGCTTTTGGTGTGGCTTTACGCCATAAGAAAAAGCAACAACAAAAGGTTGACTCGGATGTGTGACCAAACAATCTCTATGGTTGTGTGTAGTAATGCAGTTAAATGTAAATAAATATTAATATGAGAGCGATCGCCCATCGCTCTTATTTTATGGATTAAAAACTAGAAACTACAAAATTTGATAAGTCATTGTACCTGTACCCAATTTGTGAGATTCTAGATAATCGCTGCTATTAAACTTCAATTCACTGGGTAATAAACTTAGATGTCTTCTTTACGTTAGCTACAGATACGCCCCTCCCAGACTCTCAGACGTGGGTATTGATGCGTCTAGTGAGATTGCTGACAACCAGAGTTTCAGGTTATCGAAGGTCAAGCTGACCCATAATTTTAGAGATTTGGAGAATACAGAAAATACTGGTGCAACCCGCAAATAAATATGTGTCGATTTTGCTCCAGGATTAACCATCCCCTAAACTTTTAACTGTTATTTGACTATTAGGATAGGACAAAGATATGGAAAATAAGCTGATGCTGATGATTCCTGGCCCCACACCAGTGCCAGAGGCTGCTTTACTTGCTTTAGCTAAACACCCCATCGGACACCGTACCAATGAGTTTAGTAACATTTTGGCAGATGTGACAGCTAATCTAAAATGGCTGCACCAAACCGAAAGCGATGTGCTGATGCTGAATGTTAGTGGTACAGGTGCGGTAGAAGCCGGGATCATTAATTTTCTATCCCCTGGCGATCGCATTTTAGTTGGTAGTAATGGTAAATTTGGTGAACGCTGGGCGGAAGTCGGACAAGCCTACGGGTTAAATGTAGAAACCATTACAGCAGAATGGGGTCAACCTTTAGACCCAGCGCAGTTTGCGGCCAAACTACAAGCCGACACAGCCAAAGAAATCAAAGCTGTCATTGTCACCCACAGCGAAACCTCCACTGGCGTTCTCAACGATTTGGAAACCATCAACCGCCACGTTAAAGAACATGGCGAAGCTTTAATTATTGTGGATGCTGTCACCAGTTTGGGCGCATTTAATTTACCTGTGGATGCTTGGGGATTAGATGTCGTCGCTTCCGGTTCTCAAAAAGGTTACATGATTCCCCCTGGCTTGGGTTTTGTGTCTGTCAGCGCCAAAGCTTGGGAAGCTTACAAAACAGCTAAATTGCCGAAATATTATCTAGATTTAGGCAAATACAAGAAATCTACCGCTAAAAATACTACTCCTTTCACCCCCCCAGTAAATCTGATTGTGGCACTGCATACCACCTTGGGCATGATGAAAGAAGAAGGTTTAGAATCTATTTTTGGCAGACACGAACGCCAAAAGAATGCGACTCGCGCCGCTATTAAAGGTTTAAACTTGCCCTTATTTGCAGCCGATAGCCATGCTAGTCCAGCCATTACAGCCGTAGCACCACAAAATATTGAAGCGGATAAAATTCGCTCATTGATTAAAAAACGCTTTGATATTGCCTTAGCTGGTGGTCAAGACCATTTGAAAAATAAAATTTTCCGCATCGGTCACTTGGGTTTTGTGAGCGATCGCGATATTCTTAGCTGCATAGCATCCCTAGAAGTTGTACTGTTAGAACTCGGTTATGAAAACTTTACTCCGGGTGCTGGTGTAGCGGCAGCAGCTAAAGTATTGAATGGTTAATCGTCAATGGTCAATGGTCAATAGTTATTCATCAAACTTCTGACCAATAACCAATGACCAAAAATTAAAAGAGCGAGTAGAATTACCATCTTTAACTCGCTCTTTCAACCTGGACTTACATAAATAGGCTTGGTAAAAGTCAGTTTTCCTGTATATCAGCCTTGGAACAAGGCCGTTTGGATGTGACATACCTGATTTTCTCCTGCAAGAGTTTTCATACTTAAACAGTTTCTAACCAATCGTAAATTTTTTCTAACTGTTCCATCGTAATCAACCCATACTGCCAAAGAATCATCGGTAAAGGACCTGGGTCTTGCTCCCGATGCCGTAAAGCTACTGCCAAAGATGCTGCCGAAATTGACAAATCTTCCTGTAAAAAATGAATCAGCCTTGAATATGTTGATGGTGACATTTGTAACTCACCTCCTTGTCTAGTGTGTACGCTCATAAATCAATTCACCATTCCTCTTTTGTCCGCAGCTACTATTTCAGTTGAGACTGTGCAATTACCGGATGAAGATCCGAAAATATTGCTTGATTATCCGCAAATAGAACAATTTTCCTAAAAAACTAGGAAATTCCTGGCTTTCAATCATCCGTTTGCTCAGTTTTTTAGTAGCATCTTCGGCAAGTTAAATAAGTATCATGCTGAATTTGCCTGAGTGTTCTATTTAATTACACATTGAGTAACAAACATTCCATAGCCTATGCTCCCTTATGCCAGACTGTTTACACTTACGCCAAAAGGAAGATTTTTCACTATGGAACCTTAAGATTGTTATTTTACCTCTTAAGTAGTTTTTTTTACTATTTTTGTCATCATATTAGATGCTTGAAAAATAATTTGCGAGTTCACATCTACTTAACAGTTTTTTTACAGAAAAATTATTGATGAAATGTTGCTATGGCTAATTACACCAAGGTTTTTAAGTCTTATTACCGTAAGCTACTGTGATTTAAAAACTTAATTTTGACATTATCTCCTATTTTGAGTTTCAGTTCTTTGGCTCGCCCTGCACGTAATTCTATTACAGTATCAACAGGTACATTTGGCCCGTAAGTGGCACAAGGCTCACTAGCACAAGGTGGCGCAGAAGCCTGAATATACTTGATTACGCCATTTTGTAAAAAGACCATATCCAGTGGCACAGGTACATTTTTCATCCAAAACTGCACAGGCTGTGCAGATGGAAACTTGAATAACATCCCGCGATTATCTGGCAATGCAGGTCTATTCATCAAACCTTTTGCTTGCTCTTCTGGAGTCACCGCTACTTCTAATTCAATGGTTGTCCCGTTGGGAACAACTGCTTTAGCTGAAATTGGTAGTGTTTGTCCAGTTTGCACTGCAATGGGAGTCTTGGCTGTTGTCTGCGTAGAACATCCCATGAGAAACAGACTGAGCAGAATTGGCAGTAAACTTAGCCAACGTATCATAAAATTTGCCATTTGGTTATTTAAATTTTGATTTTACAGAATTTACCCTAGAAAGCCCACTTCTTTTTGTATCTTTTTTGGTCTTATGGCAATGACAGCGTTGTTTATTTGAGTGCATGGGAAGAGTGGGAGGTGTGGGAGGTGTGGGAGGTGTGGGAGGTGTGGGAAGTGTGGGAGGATGGTGAAGAGATCGCGTAACCCAACAAAGTCTTGAGGATGTTGGGGTGTAGGGGCGTGTAGTTAAGTTAAAATAGCGCCTCCCATTAACCTGTCATACCGATATTTCAACTCTTCTTTCATCAAATACCAGCGTTCTAAGGTAACATCAATCTCGATAACTTTCTCGGCTGCTTGCCGCGCTAAGAGTAACACTTCTTCATCTTCAACCAAACTCGCTAAGGTAAAATCTGGCACACCCGATTGGCGAGTTCCCAACACTTCACCAGGGCCACGGAAACGCATATCCATTTCGGAAATGAAGAAGCCATCCTGAGATTGTTCTAAGACTTTCAACCGTTGTTGAGCATCAGGGCTTCTCGAACTACTCATCAACAAACAATAAGACTGAGCCGCACCCCGACCGACACGCCCCCGTAGTTGATGCAGTTGAGATAAACCAAATCTTTCTGCATTTTCAATGAGCATCACAGTAGCATTGGGTACGTCTACACCAACTTCTACTACTGTTGTTGATACTAAAATTTGGGTTTTGTTGTCTCGAAATTTGGTAATTGCTTCGTCTTTCTCGGCGGAACTCATGCGCCCGTGGAGTAAGCCGACTTGAAATTCAGGAAAGACGGTTTCTTGTAATTTTTGATGCTCTTCTACTGCCGATCGCAAGTCTAATTTCTCAGATTCTTCTACCAAAGGCAACACCACATAAGTTTGCCGACCTTGAGCAACTTCGCGGCGGATGAGGTCGTAAGCATGGCTACGCTGCTGGCTCGTCAATGCAGTGGTTTGAATTTTCTGCCGTCCTGGTGGTAATTCATCAATTTGGCTGACATCCAAATCTCCGTGAATTGTCAAGGCTAATGTCCGGGGAATGGGAGTCGCGGTCATTGTTAAGACATGGGGTTGTTCGCCTTTTTGTTGTAATAACGCCCGTTGCTTTACCCCAAAGCGATGTTGTTCATCAATGACTACCAAACCCAAGCGGTGAAAGTTTACCGGGTCTTGAATTAAGGCGTGAGTTCCCACTAACAAAGGTAATTGCCCTGTGGCTAACAATGAATGAATTTCCCGGCGTTTGGCAGTTTTGGTAGAACCTGTGAGCAATTCCACAGGCAAATGTAATAAATTAAACCAGCTAACTAACTTGCGATAATGCTGTTCTGCCAAAACTTCTGTCGGAGCCATCAAAGCGGCTTGGTAGCCAGATTGAATCGCCGCTAAAATTGCTACCACAGCCACGACGGTTTTCCCGGAACCAACATCGCCCTGTACTAGACGATTCATTGGTGTGGTTTTTTGCAAATCATTCAAAATATCATTCAGGACTCGTTGTTGTGCGCCAGTGAGTTGAAAGGGTAAGATTTCGTAGAATTTGCCAATTAACTGCCCTTTAGGCGCAAGTATGGCACTGGTTTGAATGGCTTTGGCTTGTTGCTGACGTTGGAGTAAGCCGAGTTGCAGGTAGAAAAACTCATCAAAAACCAGACGACGACGGGCAGCTTGTAAAGTATCGCTATCAGAGGGAAAGTGAATATTAGCGATCGCATCTTTCAATTCCATCAAATTATACTTTTCTCGCAAACCCTTGGGCAGTGGGTCTTTGAGATGGGCTGCTGCTGGTAAGGCTGCTATCACCGCCTGACGCACCATATTCGCCATCACCCCTTCAGTTAAGGCATAAATTGGCACTACCCGCCCAATAGTCAAGGACTCAATGGTGTCTCCTGGATGTGCCAAAACTTCCAGTTCTGGGTTATCCAATGTCAAGCCATATTTACTTTCTTTCACCAACCCACAAGCCGCCACCATACTACCGACTGGGTAACGGCGTTTCATACTTTCTTGCCAAGCACGACTCGTAAACCGCGCCCCTGCCGAAAAGCGACCGACTTTAATTTGTCCGGTATTATCTTTGAGTACCAGTTCTAAAATTGATAATTTTTGATTTTTCGGGCTAGTGAAACAATTGCAACGCTTCACACTAGCCACAATAGTGACTGTCTCACCCGCCTGTAACTCGCGGATATTTACTTGACGCGCATAATCAATATGGTCACGGGGATAGTAAAACAGCAAATCTCGCACCGTGTACAAATGCAAAGCCGCTAATTTATCAGCTTTCCGAATACCTATTTCTGGCAAATCGCTGAGTTTTTGGTCAATTCTGGGTGCTAGTCTGCGACTGACTTCATTCACCACAGGCGTAGAATTAGGGATTTTCGCTTTATAATTTCTTCCCTGCTTCTCTAACTCCTCTGGGTCTTCTAGTTGTTTTTGCAGCTGGTCAAGATACCTACGAGTGGTAGCAATTAAGTTTTGTCTGTCTTTGACTGCCAAATTGGGATAGTCGGCAAATTTTGTGGCTAATTCTTGCCAACGACGACGCTCCACAGCAGGCAAAGCCGACGGAAATTTCCCAAAAGTCAAACTGAGAAATTCACTAAAGCGGTATTGTCTGCCCATCAAGTCTGTAAAGCCATTTTCTGCCTCTACAGCCAAGGCTTTATGTAAGCGTATCCAATCTGGTGTGTCATTAGTCATTGGTTATTTGTCATTAGTCATTGGTCATTGGTTATTTGTCATTAGTCTAGGACTTACGCACCAAGATTGGGTGTAGGGGTGAAAGGGTATGGGGTGTAATGGTTTTGAATACTTACACCCTTACACCCTCATACCCATGTACCCTGTTCTAAAACCTTATGTTTTCGTTTTTTTGCGTAAGTCCTATAGTCATTGGTCATTAATATTTATACAAATTGACAAATGACGAAGAACACATGACAAATAACTAATCCTCATACCAACTTGAGCGCCAAGCTGCTTCGGCTTCAGCAATTGAACGTTCCCGTTGCTTCTTTTGATATTCTCGGCCGAGTTTTTGGAGTTGTACTAATATATTCCGAATTTGTTTGCGGCTAGATGCTAGGGTTGCGTCGGCAAATTCAATTTCTCCCAGTCGCAGATTAATTGTCATAATCTGTGTCAAACTCGATTCTTCCTCGTCTTGCTCGTTGTCAATTTCAATGACCAAGTTGAGGAGATTTGGCGGCCCTGGCATCACTTCGGCGGCTGCTTCTGAGGCGGCGGCGGCGGCTTCTAAAATTGGTTCTGGGACTTTTTTGGGCAGAATATCAGCTTGTTGCAACAACACATTTGTATCATGAGAAACTTTTTTGAGCGCCTGTTGTGTTAATTCTTCCAAGTGATTTTGCCATTTGGCTATTTCTACAGGGTTAGAAGAATCAGGAGGATTGAGTTTTGGGTTCTCCGTCACCGCCTCTTCTTCTGTCTCGTTTCCCTCATTTTCCTCTTCTGTAACTATTTCACCATTCATATAGGTGATTAATTCTTCAGATAGCTGTTTTCCGAGTTGGCGGATGGCTTGTTGCAATTTTTGACGTTGATTCAACGACAACTTTAAAAAGTTTTCGGGATACCCCTGAGTACACAGATGGTAACTTGCCAGAATCAACTGCTTCCGCACAGCTTCACCTAAGAGGGTGAGATAAACAGTATAAGCACTTTGGAGTTCTGCTGCGATCGCACGTATCGCTTCTTCCAGCATCGCCAAATCCCGTTCAATTCGCTCAATTGCTCTCGCCATATCTTTTTTTAATTGCCCATCATCCAATTTTAGATTTGAGATTTGAGATTTTGCGAAAAGTTGCGTGGGCGGGTTCCCCGACTCGAAGCACACTTTTCAAGACGGATTGAGAATTGCTGTATGTAAGCAGGTCGGTGGAATTAAAGATAACTAGTGAGGGCTGTCATTTGTGATTTGTCGTTGGTCATTTGTAAGTGTTTCCAGGCTATTTACGCTTCGTAATATAGTTTGGTTTATTTCCACCGACTTACTTATCTAGCTTCTATCAATCATTTTCTAAATTGGTATTACGATTATTATGGTACAAATGTACGCAATTATCTTCTAATAATAAAATACAGGTCAGCTTAGTGTAAAACTGACCTGTCTTAAAAAAGTTATTGGTCATTTGTTCATAACTAATGACCAATGACCAATAACTAATGACTAAAAACCAAATTACTTCGCCCCGATTTGAGCTGCAACTTCATCAGCAAAGTTAGTTTCTTGTTTTTCAATACCTTCGCCGAGGATGTAGCGCACAAAGCGGCTAACTGTTACTTCTGCACCGACTTTAGCCTTGACTTGCTTGACCAATTCTTCAACAGAAATACTTTGGTCGCGGATATAAGGCTGATCGAGCAAAGCTATTTCTTTAAGACGTTTTTCAATTCGTCCTTGAACAATCTTTTCTCGGATGCTCTCTGGTTTGTTTGCCAAATCATCCTTGCCCATTTCGATGTCCTTTTCTTTTTGGACAACTTCGGCTGGGATTTGGTCTACGCTGACATACTCAACGTTGGGACAAGCTGCAACTTGCATAGCAACGTTCCGTGCCAACCCTTTGAATTCTTCGTTACCCGCAGCCGACTCAGAGGCAGATTCTAGCTCAACTAATACACCAACACGACCGCCAGTGTGAATATAGCTATCTACTACTCCGGTTTTACCGCCTGCTACTGTAAAGTTGACAAAACGACGTACTTGGATATTTTCACCGAGTGTAGCAATGGTTTGCTTGATGAATTCATCTACAGTTACGCTCTTATCTCCAATGTAAGGTTGAGCCAGTAAAGACTCAACACTTTCAGCAGTGGCTGCTTGCTGTGCTAGGCTCTTAACCAAAGATTTAAAAGCTTCATTGCGAGCCACGAAATCTGTTTGGCAGTTAACTTCTATTAGTACACCTACTTTGCCATCAGCTTGAATGTAGGTGTCTACTAGACCTTCAGCTGCAATGCGATCGCTTTTTGTGCCCGCAGAAGTGATACCTTTTTTACGTAGCCAATCTATCGCTTGTTCGATGTCGCCGTCATTTTCTTTTAGCGCCTTCTTGCAGTCCATCATGCCGGCACCAGTTTTTTGGCGTAGCTCTTGGACGAGTTTTGCAGATATGTCCGCCATGTTGCCTCAATTCCTAACTTGACCTAGAGTTTTTATCGCTTACGGGCGTTGAGTATTTCTATCTTACTCAGAAAGTGAAGACACTCTGAAGTCTGAAGTGAGAAGTATGAAGTATGAAAAATAAAATTTCATACTTCATACTTTATCCTTCATACTTTATTCTTCTTCGTCTTCGTCGTCAGGAATTAACGAGTCTGAGTAATCACTTTCGTCGTAATCGTAATCTTCCTCAGCGCCTTCGTAATCGTCGTATTCTTCTTCTACATCCAGTTGGCCATGACGACCTTCATAAATTGCATCTGCCAACTTGCCAACTATCAGCTTAATGGATCTAATAGCATCATCATTTGCTGGGATAGGAATATCAACTACATCTGGGTCGCAGTTGGTATCCAACATAGACACAATGGGAATTGACAGTTTTTGACATTCTTGAACTGCGTTATATTCCCGGCGTTGGTCTACAATGATCACCACATCAGGGACTTTCCGCATGGTTTTAATCCCACCCAGGTATTTTTGTAGCTTCGCCATTTCCCGACGCAGCATCGAAGCTTCTTTTTTCGGCAACAAATCTAAAGCACCGTTTTCTTCCCGGCGTTCTAAATCTTTCAGCCTTTCTACCCGTGTTTTAATAGTTGACCAGTTGGTGAGCATTCCACCCAACCAACGCTGGTTAATATAGTGAGCGCCACAACGAGATGCTTCTTGAGCAATAATTCCTGCTGCTTGACGCTTCGTACCAACAAACAAGAATTTCTTACCTTGCTCCGCTTGGGTTCTCATATAGTTGTACGCGTTATCCATCAACTGGGCTGTTTGCACCAAGTCGATGATATGTACACCATTGCGGGCAGTGTAAATGTACGGGGACATTTTTGGGTTCCAGCGACGGGTTTGATGCCCAAAGTGAACCCCTGACTCCATCATTTGAGCCAATGAAACGACTGGCATATATTCTTAACTCCTATTCGGGTTAAACCTCCACCCAGGTGTATTTTCCCAAAAGAAAACACCCGAACTCCTGGATGTGCGGAATTTAGACAACTCTACTAGGGTAACACAAATCATTCATGTCGGTTAACCTCTCCTTCCCAATGTTCCACAGCAACACCAGCCGTTGGGTGGACGTAATTTTATTGGTAATCCCAAACAACCGACAATCTCTGTTTGTAATTTAGTTGATGGAGAATATCAGATTAGTAAGTTTAGAGATAGCGATGCCATTATCTCCCAAACTTTTCCTGAATTACATCTGACTCCAAATCAAATTTTTCAATCTGGGTTGGTATAAATTTTGAATTTGTAATTCAACTGAAAAAATCAGCTAAAAAATGCGTAGATTGGATTTTACTCAGTACCCTACAAAAAGCCAGCAAAAATCCAACCTACACAAATTTAAAATTAATTCAATTAATTAACGTCGTCTACTACCAAAACCACCGCTACGGCTGGGAGTCCGACTCCGGCCACCACTACCAAAACTACTACCGGAATTACGTCTAGTAGTACTCGATTTGCCTGATGGTTGCAGTTCACTAGCGCCATAACCAGAACCACTAGGACGATTTGTAGTTCTTGTTGGGGTTGTGCTGCGGACGTTAGAACCACTGGGATAGGTGTTTCTAATATTGCCTGTAGTACGGAAAGCTGTACGATTTCTTACTGCTGCGGGTGGTGCATTATAGCGGCTGCGGTAACTGCTAACTGCTTGGTCGTAGCTAGAACCATAACCACCAAAACCATTTAATCCGCCTGGTTGATAAACAGGGGGTACATAATATTGGGGTCTAAATAACAGACTACCAATTGCTTGACCTGCTATACTCCCAGCCAGAGAACCAGCAAAGGGCGACCAAAAACTGTTTTCTTGTCGAACGACAACCGTTTCTTGTCTTCCTGTTTGGGGGTTAGTTTGGGTTTGAGTTACGTTGTGGACGTACTCAATTTTGAAGTCTTCTGTCAGGTATAAAGCTGGCTGGCCTTTTTCTACTTTCAGGTAAGATTTTTTACCTGCTTTAATTTCGTCATCAGTCAGCCTGGCCATTTGCAAGTTTTCGGTTGTAAAGGTGGGAGGTGTGCTGTTTAGTAAAAACAGTGTATATTCTCCCGTTCCATCGTCATAGGTAGCCTGTTGTACTTGATACTGACCATCAGTTAATTTGGTGGCAGTAGAAGTTTGGCTAACATTCCGGCCTGTAGGAGTAGTTTGCTCTCCACCGCCACAGGCAACAGTTGTTATACACAAACTCAAGGCTAAAACAACAACTGTAAATTTACGTAATATGGTCATGATCATTGCAGTATTGTCTTATCTCCGAGCTTAACAACTTCTTAAAATGGTTGGTGTGCGGACAACCCAACAACTTACAAAGGTATCAATTCTGGGTAATATTGCAACAATTCATCGTTGCTCAGTTCATCGCCTAGCTGTGCTGGCGAAAAATGTACTTGAATGGCTCTGAATTTGTTTTTGTAGTGCAGATTAATCAGGGCTTTTAACCCTTCTTTGAGTGCGCGAATATTCGATAGGTCGGTTTCTAACTCTGGTACTTCACCTTCCAAAGCGACGGTAATCATCACCACAACATTGCGGGTAACTGGAATAGATAAAGGTTCATCAAACCCAGAAGGAGAATCCCAATCAATATCAGCACCGTACCTTTCGGCCGAGTCAGTAAATAACTCGTTGACATAATCACCTGCTTCGCCTTCACTCCAAAATACGTCGCCTTCGTTGGCAGCAGACATCCAATCTTGATCGTAGCGCAGAAGGGTTTCGCTCAGTTCGACTAATGATTCTCCTAAAACCTGCATATCGCCTTCAGAATCGATCGCATCTCTCGCTCCACGATTTAATACACCTAAAATTGGCGCAACATCTGACCCACCCAAGTGAATAAATAACCGAGAGACTACATAGCGAGTCCGACCAACCATTTTGTTAAAGGTATCACGCATTTGCTACCTCCAAAAATTCGTTTGAGTTTTTCTTTATTCATTGATATAGTGAAAGCTTTTGAGAAAATCTACAACTATATTTAACGAAAGTGATGCAATTGTGGCAGTATCAGAGGATTTATCTGCTAAAAATGCGGCATCGAGTTGCGAGGTATGAATAAATTTTTTCCCAAAGTAGGGGTTATCATATACTGTCAGGGTTTGGGCGCTGGTATTAGTTAAGATTGTTTGCGTAGGCGCTCGAAAGAAATTTAATTTTGCTGCTAGTTCCAGATTTTTTTTCATTTGCCGAATGGTTTGCGCCTGACTAATAGCTTCTTCGATGAGTGTGGTCAGTGTCTTCACCTGATGGGAGATTTTGATGTCTAAGTCAGGTACATCTTTTTTATTCAGAATCTCTACCACTTGATAAATGCTTTTGTGGGTATTAGTCGCATCTCTAAAGGGGAGAATTGCCAAACAGGCTGTAGGTAATAAAGCTTCATCGCTGTCTACTCGAAATGTGAATACAGTCCGGCGACGGCCAATTTCCATGCTGGGGGGTTGTTTGATGATGCGATATTCTTGAGCAATGTGGAAATAAGCACCCGCAAGGGCAAAGTTCGCTTCTGGTTCTAAGGCTGCATCGACGATAATTCTAATGGTTGGGGGGGTTTCGTTAAAAAATTCCCGTGGGTCGTCGGCTTCAAATTTTTGGATGATCGAGCGATCGCCTTTTGGACTAAGATCAACCCATTCACAAATCATTCCTTCTGTTTTTAACCCAAACCGAGACGCAGAATGCAGTTTTGCCCCAGTTAAGGTTGCGCCTGTTAAATCAGCACCAACCCATTCGGCTTTAATTAATGTCGCCTCTGTTAAGTTGGCATGGACAAAACTTGTATTGGTTAAATTAGCATTGCTCAAGTTTGCCCCCATCAAGGTCGCACCACTCAATTTTGCACCGCTTAAATCAGCCCAACTGAGGTTTGCGCCACTCAAATCAGCCCAACGCAGGTTTGCGCCACTTAAATCAGCCCCACTGAGGTTAGCATGGGTGAGATTTGCCTGTTTCAATTCTGCATCACGTAAGTTAGCACCACTGAGGTCGCTACGGTGTAAGTCGGCGGCGTTTAAGTTCGCCATCTCTAAGTTCGCACCAGCTAAGGTACAACCTTTTAAGATTGTTTCATGCAAGTTAGCGCGGCGAAGATTGGCTTTACGTAGGGTGGCTTCACGTAAGTCAGCATTACTGAGATTAGCTTCAAATAAGTCAGCGCGACTCAGGTCTGCCCGAATTAACTCCGCACGTACTAAAGAAGCACCACGCAATTGAGCGCGGCTGAGGTCAGAACGAATCAAGTTTGCCACATTCAAACTAGCGTGATTCATGATTGTACCCACGAAATTCACGCCACTCAGTCGGGCGACATTCAACTTAGCATGGCTCAAATTAGCCTCGCTGAGATTTGCCCCACTGAGATTAACGACACTCAAATTAGCATGACTCAGGTTGATACCATTGAGTTTGACACCACTCAGGTTCGCTTCGCCAAGTTCGACTCCGCTAAAATCTGTAACCCCTGCTGCGTATTGTTCGAGTAATTCCTCTACAGTCATTGATGCTACCCATACAAAGTTAAGGGAATAGGGAGTGGGGAGTGGGGAGTAGGAAATGGGGCAGGGAGTAGGGAGCAGAGGGGAGAAAATTTTCCCCTTGTCCCCTGCTCCTTGTCTCCCTTGCTTCTTCTCAATCCTTAGCCCCTAAAATGTACATAAAAATAAACTGTCTAAATTTATGAATATTGGTATTTTGGGTTTGGGATTGATAGGCGGTTCTTTGGGTTATGATTTGCGATCGCAAGGTCATCATCTCTTGGGGGTCAGTCGCCGGGAATCTACCTGTCAAACAGCTGTAGCCCTTGGCAGTGTGGATGAGGCATCTGTGGAAATGAGTTTGTTAGCAGCCGCAGACGTAATTTTTATTTGTACGCCTATCGCCCTTATTGTTCCCCAAGTTGAGCAGTTAATTACACATCTTTCTCCCGCTACGATTATTACTGATGTGGGTTCGGTGAAGGCACCTATAGTCGAGGCAATTTCACCGATGTGGGAACGGTTTGTGGGCGGTCATCCAATGGCGGGAACGGCTGATAGTGGCATAGAGGCGGCGCAAAAAAATTTATTTGTCGATAGACCTTACGTACTCACACCAGATACCCATACACCCCAAGATGCGATCGCTATTTTAGAGGAGATTGTGCGATCGCTGGGCGCAAAAATTTACCACTGTCAACCAGCCCAACATGACCGCGCCGTTAGTTGGATTTCCCATTTACCTGTGATGCTAAGTGCCGCTTTAATTACTGCTTGTATGGGTGAAACTGACCCCGCAGTTTTACAATTAGCGCAAAATTTAGCTAGTTCTGGGTTCCGAGATACCAGCCGAGTCGGTGGTGGCAACCCTGAGTTGGGAGTGATGATGGCAAAATATAATCGCCAAGCCTTGTTGAGTTCATTGCAACAATATCGCCACAACATTAATGAAGTTATTAACTTGATTGAACAAGAAGATTGGAACACCTTAGAAGCCAAGTTGCAGTCAACCCAACAAGCAAGACCTTTGTTTACAGAGTAAGTAGGAATTGAAATTTTCGCATTCCAAAATACTGAAGCAAAAAATAGCGATCGCTATCATGGTCTATGAATAGAAGGACTAAATTAAACCTAACTGAAGATTATCGGGTTTCGACACCTCGGCAAGCTCAGTGCATCGCTTCGCTCAACCCTCGTCTAGTCGAGTATTTTTCTTTTTCCCCCCGCCCCCTGCACCCTGCACTTCTGCCTCATTTCCTACTCCCCACTCCCCACCCCTGAATTCCCACTTTTCCTCGACCCTAATATTAGAGTAAAGTAAACAAGTGTAAAGAAGTATCACTTTTCTCTCCTACTTTTTAAAACAACTTGTTCACTTTTAGTGTTGATATTTGTATAAGAGAATCCATGCAGTCTTGTTTTTGGCGACGAATTTTAGTATCTATTGGCATATTTTTGGTGGCTGGGTCAATTTGGTTAACAAATCCTTCCGCAGCACTGGCTTATGACAATCCTGATTTATTACCTAACTTCCAAACTCCGGTTATTGACTTAGCGAAAACTCTGACTGATATTCAGGAAGACAAGCTAGTTTCAGATATCAAGCAATTTGAAACCGATACTGGCTGGAAACTGCGCGTATTAACTCAGTACGATCGCACCCCTGGTCGAGCAGTGATCAATTATTGGGGTTTAGATGATAAAAGTATCCTGCTAGTTGCAGATTCTCGTGGCGGTAACATTCTCAGCTTTAGTGTGGGCGATGACGTTTATGAGCTTTTACCCCGGACATTTTGGATAGAATTACAAACTCGTTTTGGTAACTTGTACTTTGTGCGAGAACAAGGCGAAGACCAAGCAATTTTACAAGCCCTCAACTCAGTTAAAGGCTGCTTACTCAAAGGCGGTTGTAACGTTGTACCTGGACTACCCAGAGAACAGTGGATTCTCACCCTAGTTACCTCAGTCATTGGTGGGATAATTTGTGGATTTGCTGCCCAACCCCGCAATGACAAACAAATTGTTGCTTGGCAATGGGCGTTAATTTTCTCGCCATTATGGGGAATTTTGTTTATCGCCTTCGGTATTGGGCCAGTAGTAACGCGCACTAGTGATTGGCTACCCCTAGTGCGAAATATTTCTGGCTTTTTTATTGGTGCTTTAGTGGCTTACCTATCCCCTGTGTTCAGCCGTCCTTCTTCGAGTGCGGAGTTGTGATTGTTGGTAGTTATCACAAAGGGTGTAAGGGTTTAGAACACCTACACCCTTACACCAGCCTGAAATGATAACCTAGTGTGGAAGTCCTGTTGATTTTGACTCAGCATTCACTCTTAGCTGATAAGCTGAAAGCTGGTATATCGGCGCTGAATAGTGATGGAATGGCACGTAACTGATGCTCAAAGTTTAGCAATCATCGACAGTGAAATTGGCGATCATGTCTTTTCACCCGCAGAGTATGAAATTGTGAGGCGGGTGATATACGCCACTGCTGACTTTGAATATAAATCTTTAATTCGGTTTTCGGAACATGCTTTACAAGCTGGTGCAGCAGCATTAGCAGCACGCACCACAATCGTAGTAGATGTCCCAATGGTACAAGTAGGTATTGCTTCCGACATCCAAAGCACGTTTGCTAACCCAGTCTATTGCAGCATGGAAACTGTCACACGTCCGCAAAAGGAAAAAACACTGGCAGCATGGGGAATTGAAACTCTCGCCAAACGTTATCCAGAGGGCATTTTTGTAGTTGGTCAGGCACAGACAGCACTAACAGCACTAATAGATTTAATTGAAGCGGAAGAAATTCGCCCAGCTTTAATTATTGCGACTCCAGTCGGATTTATTGATGTAGATACTGATAAAAGCCGCCTGCAAGATTCTCTAGTTCCCTATATTACTATTGAAAGTCGTAAAGGAAATGCCGTTGTTGCTGCTGCTGTTGTTGATGGATTGGTAGATTTAGCTTGGCAAGCTTACGGACAGAATGCGAGTCGGGGAAGTTAGGAGAAGGCAGGAGGCAGAAGGAGAAATATTAAATTTCATACTTCATACTTCACTCTGTTTTCCGCCGCCTTCGCCGTGGTCTATCTTGTTGGTCTTCGCGGATGCGGCGGCTGGCTTCTGAAAAGAAGTCTCGGCGGAGATAGGGATAATCGTTAACCCAGATGTCGCGGCTGGGAATGTAAACATCGCTGAAATCTTCAATGGTGCCTAAATCGGCACGGTTCGACATAACAATCATTTCCGCTATTTGACCACGGGCGATCGCTTTATGATAAGGCCGCAGAGGTGCATCTAACTCAACGCTAAACCCTGTATCGTCACCTACCTCTAGATTTATTCGTTTCTCCCGGTTTTCAACAATTACCAATTCGCCTTTGCTGTTAACAGTTTCTTGTTTACCCATCAATCTATCTGTAATCCACCAATCTAATATGCGTCCCCGGAAAAAGCCACTGTACTTATAACGACGACATTTGGCATTCCGAATACTGGCTTGGAACACTGGGTACCACAGCCAAAACATCGCCCCAATAACCCCCAAGAAAAATAGGAGGGGGCCAAAATCCAGCCCAAACAGGGCTTTCACTAGTAAAACCACAACTACAGAAACTACCGAAACTAATAGTCGCTGTAAAAAATTAGAAAATTTCCCCCAGTAGTACTTGTACTGCTGACCAGTAGCAATGAGGGGGATAATTTGTTCAAATTTCTGGCGAGTCAGTGGAACAAGCATGGGTGCTGGGTGTTGAGTGCTAGTGTTTAACAAGGAGTCAGAATTCAGGAGTCAGAATATTCTGGATTCTGCATTCTGAATTCTTCTTTTAAAGTATCTTTTCTAAACCATACACTAACGACTTTAACTGTGAGACTTTGCGAATTGCCAGTAACACTCCAGGCATATAGCAGGCGCGATCGCTTGTATCATGGCGTAAGGTATAAATTTGACCAGCAGCACCAAAAATTACTTCTTGATGGGCAATTAATCCTGGCAAGCGTACGCTATGAATTCTAATTCCTTCATCGGCTAGGCTGCCTCTGGCTCCCGGTATTTTCTCGGTTTCATGGACAATTGCTGGGTTAAAAGTTTTACCGAGTTCTGCTAGTAACTGAGCAGTTTGAATTGCTGTACCACTGGGTGCATCAGCTTTTTGGTTGTGATGCAATTCGATAATTTCTACATGGTCAAAATATTGTGATGCGGTGACGGCGGCTTGTTGGAGTAACACCATCCCAATGGAGAAATTAGGAATAATCAAGCAGCCAGTACTGGCTTTTTCGGCGAAGTCGGCTAAATTTTGAATTTGTTCGGGACTTAAGCCTGTAGTTCCGACAACCGGACGAATGCCATAGGCGATCGCACTCCGTACATTGTCATAAACTGAATCAGGGTGGGTAAAGTCTACTATGACTCCTGGTGGTAGCTGTCGCTCACCCGCCACGTACCCTAACATCGGTTCTAATTGGTCAGTAATTGGTACTTCTAAAGGTTCACTTAAACCAGCAAGTTCCCCAGCATCTTTACCTTGAAGTTCGGGGTTACGGTCAATTGCACCCATCAGAGTTAAATCAGGTGCTTGGGCGACTGCTTTGACTACCTCACGACCCATTTTGCCAGCAGCACCGTTAATAATCACCGGAATCGGAGTTTGATTTGTCATAAGTCAATGGTCAATGGTCAATTATTCATTGTCCATAGTAAACTACTTACGCTCCAAGATTGTCTGTGGAGATTGGGTGAAGGGGTTTGAGGGCTTCGCCGTGAGCTTCAGCCGAACGGTGAAGGGGTAAAAGGGAAGGGTCTTGAACACCTCTATGCGGAAGTCAAAAATCAGAGAATTTTTGACTTTGAACTTTTTACTTTTGACTTGATTTTGCCCTTACATCCTTGCCAAGTTCCGGTTTTGTTGCAGTAAACTAATACCATCTTTTGAGGAGTGCATTATGGCCAACCAAAAATTGATGCAATTACTTTCTTTTGGTTTTATTAGTTTTTGCTTTTGTTTTGGCTTGGGAATTGGTGTTTTCATTCGTTTTGGACAGTTGCAACCATCTAACGCTGCGACTACATCTGAACCCCCCCAGATATTACCCTTTGTTATCCCTGCCCCTACACCGTCACCAGATGATAGCGTTTTTACCTTAAACCCTTAAGTAGAGTGATGAGTTGAAAGTGCTGAGTGCTGAGTCAAAATCCTTGTGTTCACAACTGGTACTTAGTTACTAGTGTTACTTTCTGTTGTTGACTTTTCATCTTTTGGGGATGGGCTGTCAGGAGCAGAATTTTGCTTATTTTCTACAGTTGGGACAACTACAGCCGAAGAATCTGGGCTTTTTGATTCTGTGGTAGGTGGTGGTACTGGTATCACCACAGGATTCGATCGCTTGCTTGATGGATTGGGTGTAGTTTGATTGGTGGTGGCAGGTGGGGTATTATTTGGCGATCGCTTGGTTGCACTTTCCCGATTAACTTCTCGATTAGAACGATAGGCTCTCAGTTTATCTACTAATGATGGTGTCGGTAAGGTATTCGGTGTAACAGATGCTTGTTCGGGATTTTGCTGAGACGAAGTTTCGGAGTTGGTGGCGGCAGTATTTTCTGAGGTTGGGTTGCTGTTGGTTGTGGCTTGTGGTGTAGGTGCTGGGCGGTTTTGTCGGCGGCGTTTGGAAATATACGCTGATTCGGTTGCAGTGGTTGTTTGGGTATTTTTGTTAGTGTTATTTGCTTCCGCCGTTGACTGTGAACCCTCGGTATTAGAATTATTGTCTCTTGATTGTGTGACTGGGTTAGTAAACAGGGGTGTGGCGGATGAATTTGGCTTGTTATGGGAAGACAATAAATTAGTGATGCCAAAACCCGCACTCGCGGCAAATAAAGCCACACCTACACCAACTAAGGCTTTAGACCCTGCGAGTGTTTTAGTCAAGGCTGCCATCGGGTTTTTTGTCCGATATTCCTTGTGTTTCTTGCCAAAAACTCCTCGTCCTGGCTGCATTGATAAATCAACGGTGGCGACTGTATTAGTGGCAACGCTTTGGGTAATATTCTTGCTCTCACTACCCGGTAGTAGTTGTAACCATTCAGCCACGGTTGAGGGACGGAAGCGAGAATCAACCGCCATACCGCGCATCACAGCTTGATTGACGGCGGCACTCAGATGGGGTTGTAATTCTTTGGGAGATGCCATTTTTTCGCGATCGCGCAATAATGCTGGCATGGGAACCTGTGCTGTTAACAAAGCATACAAGGTTGCTGCCAAACCATAAACATCTGTAGCCGGGGTGCGCGGCGCTTGTGTCAAGTATTGTTCAATGGGTGCGTAGCCTTCGGAAACTATGCCGGTGTGAGTTTGTTTGACACCACTATTAAATTCTCGTGAAATCCCAAAATCAATTAATATTACTTCTTGAGTGCCTTGGCGGAGAATAATATTATCTGGTTTGATATCGCGGTGGAGCAAACCATTATTGTGGACTACTTGTAGGGCTGCACCAATTTGGCGGATGTAGTGAATAGCTGTGGCTTCCGGTAAGGGTATCCCTGGTAGGACAAAAGCATTGCCCAAAGTTTCCCCAGGAATGTATTCCATCACCATGTAGGGTAGACCATCTTCAATAAAAAAGTCACTTACCCGCACAATATTGGGATGGATACAAGTAGCTAGTCTTCTAGCTTCATCTTGGAATTGGCGCTCGAACTTGGCAAAATCTGGATGTTGCCGCAAGCGTTCGTTAATAGTTTTCACCACTACATCTTGACCTAAGTAGTGATGTGTAGCTTTAAAGGTAATACCAAAGCCACCATGTCCGATTTCTTGGGTGAGGGTATATTTTCCACCCTGCAAAATTTTGCCTGCTAACATAGATGTTCTGCGTTTTGAGTCCTAAATCCTGAATGAGCAGATATATGCCACCCGAAATTGAACAGCCTCCACCTCATTGCCACCGCTTAATCTTTTTCATGATACAGTAGGCTCACACATTGCATCTTGAAAATTAGGTGAAGGTGAAGAAGAAGGCGGCGGTTCGGCTACGCGGTAATCGAGCGAAGTCGAGATTCACCAACCAGAGGCAGAAGGTGAAAATTTTACTCCCGCGTACATTTACGCTTTGAAAACGTCATTTTTCTGCCAAAGATTAACAAGGTTTATTTCCTACTCCCCACTTCCTACTCCCTTTGTAACCTACATTCTCTCTAATACTTGAATTCCCAACAGCGATAATCCAAGTTTTAAAGTTCTGGCGGTTAAATCGCACAATACTAAACGGGATGTGCGCTGTGGTTCTTCTGCGTCTAATACCCTAACTCCATGATTGCGATCGTAGAACACATTAAACTTTTTACTCAATTCGTATAGATATTCACATAAACGATTTGGTAACAAGTCTTGTTCCACAGTACTAATCACTTCGCCCAATTGCAGTAAATACTTGGCAAGAGCAAATTCAGTTTCATGCTCTAATACAAGTTGTGCTTGATCACCTAATTCTTCAAAGTTAATTCCACCCTTGCGGCTAATACCTTGAATTCGAGCGTAGGCGTAAAGCATATAAGGGGCTGTATTGCCTTTGAGATCCAGCATTTTGTCATAGCTGAAGATGTAGTTACTGGTGCGGTTTTGGCTCAAGTCAGCATACTTAACGGCGCTAATACCAATAATTTGGGCAACATTGGCAATAAATTCTGTTGTTTCTGTACGCTCATCTGCTTGTAATCTCTTTTCTAAGTCAGCACGAGCGCGGATAATTGCTTCATCGAGCAAATCTCGTAACCGGACAGTATCTCCAGAACGGGTTTTGAATTTTTTGCCATCTTCCCCTAACACCAAACCAAAGGGAACATGCACTAGTTCCACATCATCAGGAATCCAACCAGCTTTGCGTGCAACTTGGAAAAATTGAGCAAAGTGATTACTTTGTCCCGCATCGGTTACATAAATGATGCGTTTGGCTGCATCTTGTTGAATGCGGTAGCGCAATGCAGCTAAATCTGTGGTGGCGTAGTTATAACCACCATCGGATTTCTGCACAATTAATGGTAACGGTTCACCTTCTCTGTTGGTATAGCCTTCTAAAAAAACAACTTTTGCGCCTTGATCTTCTACAAGTAAGCCAGAGTCGGCTAAATCTTCCACAATTTTGGGTAATAAGGGGTTGTAAAAAGATTCGCCGCGTTCATTGATATGGATATCCAGCAAGTCATAAATAACCTGAAATTCTTTGCGGGATTGTTCACACAGCAGTTTCCACGCATGAATTGTATCTTCTGCGCCTGCTTGTAATCTCACGACTTCTTGGCGTGCTGCTTCTTGGAAGGTTTCATCAGCATCAAAACGCTGTTTTGCTTGGCGGTAAAAGCTGACTAAATCGCCGATATCTAAGGCGTTGGCGGTGGTTAACGCTTGGGGGTAAACTTCTCGCAGGTAAGTGATGAGCATTCCGAATTGTGTACCCCAATCACCCACATGATTTAACCGCAAAACATCATGTCCGCGAAATTCCAAAATCCGGGCGATAGAATCACCAATAATGGTGGAACGCAAATGTCCGACGTGCATTTCTTTGGCAATGTTCGGACTGGAAAAATCAACAATTTCTCGCTGTGGCGTTTTCGCTGGGGGAACACCTAACCGGGAGTCGGCGTGAATTGCTTTGAGTTGTGCTTCTAGGTAAGCGGTTTTAAGTCTGAGGTTAATAAAACCGGGGCCAGCAATTTCTGGTGATTCGCAGATTTGGGCAACATCTAACTTGTCAACTATAGCAGCAGCGATCGCTCTTGGTTGCTGTCCTAATTTTTTACTCAGGGATAAAGCCACATTCGCTTGATAATCACCAAATTTCGGATTACCCGCAGGTACTAAAATCGGATCTACTGTGGCGTATTCATCACCAAAAGCAGCAACCATCGCCTGCTCAAATTTAACTTTTAATTGTTCTTGTGTAGCATTCATATATAAATGTTATCTGTGACAGGCAAAACGCGACTGCTGAGACCTGGATTTCTCTCTTGTGAGAAATACAGGGGTGTGGGAAGGGTGGGAGGATAGTGAAGAAATCTTTCCCCCCACACTCCCCACACTCCCCTCTCTCCCCACACCCGCTACCCATACGTGAGAAATTCGGGTGAAAGTGAGGTATTCTCAAAGGCTTGATTATTTTAACCTTAAAATATAATCACCTAATTTAACTGAGGATTTTCATGGTACAGTACAACCCCCTCAGCTGCCTTCCGTCCTCGGCAGAATTACCCGACTCTGATGATACGCCAGTGGATAACGAACTACAAAACCTGATTCCCAATTTACTAGAAGCTATTTTAGCTTTAGTCTGGAGTCAACGCACCGATTGGTTTTTCGGCGTTGATATGGGGATTTATTATGCACCCGAAACTCCGCAATTAGTACCTGATGGGTTTCTCAGCATAGGTGTAGAACGTTTTATTGGTGAAGAGGGACGTTTAAGCTATGTTCTCTGGGAAGAAGATGGTATTGTTCCTATTTTTGCCTTAGAAGTTGTTTCACAAACCTACGGCGGCGAATACGAAAAGAAAAAAATCGACTACGCGAAGTTAGGCATTTTATATTATGCAATTTACGTCCCCAACCGGAGATATCGGCGTAAACGAGAACCTTTAGAAGTTTATCGTTTAGAAAATAGTGAATACATCTTACAACCAGGTTCACGGGTGTGGATACCAGAAATTAATTTAGCACTTGGTAGAGAACGCGGTACTTATCTGGGAAGGACGCGCGAGTGGTTGTATTGGTATGACGAAGTTGGACAGAGATTACCTACACCAGAGGAGTTAGTGCAGCAAGAAAAGGAACGTGCTGAGAGACTAGCACAAAGGTTGCGGGAGTTGGGCATTAATCCAGATGAGATTTAAAGATGGTTCAGGGATGTAGGGGTATAAGTGTATAAATGAGCAAAACCCTTACCCCCTGTCTCAACAAGCAGACTTTCTGCGTCAGCCGTGATTCTCACTAGCCTCTAGCTCCTAACCTCTAACCTCTCGCCTCAATTGAGCTTTAAAGCATTAACTGGTACTTCATCCCAAGAATCAACTATCCGTAATCTAGCTATCCAACCATCTGTTTTTTGTTGCTCTGTCAAATTTTTTTCAAACGACTCATGACAATCTTTGGCTTGAGACTCATTACAACAAGCAATGCAGGCATATATCATACCCGATGGATCAATTTGCTCATTTACCCAAATAGTCATGGTGTATCCTCTCGAAAGCTATAAATTAACAAGGCATTTGGTCATTTTAGAATACTAGCAAAGCTAAAAACCCATTCATTGTGGGGCTGATGCCAAAAATTTATCCATCTTAAGTTTTTTAACCGAGTTTTTTCTATTCTGATCGCTAAGTTAGTTTTGTGTAAGTTGAAAAACCAGCCACTAGCTTAATAAATTGCAATATGTTACGCCATACATTTCTTGCGTAGTTTAACTGATGACATTCGCTGATTGGCGAACAAAAATATACTTAATTTCTCAAAAATGAAATTCCCAATTAATTCACAATTTCAAATTTATATCGAGTTAGCTTGATAGGATTTGGTGGTGAAATTTGGAATTTGTCATCAGTCAAAGTTTGTGATTAATCAAGTATTTTACTATCTCTGTAACAGGGATGTAAATAACATCATTAGTCATAAATACTTGTCAAAAAAAGCGCATTTTAAGCATAGGAGAGAAAATGTCTTATCCAGGTTATTTTTTGCAACAAGGCTGTGAGACAGGCGATGTATATATGGTGCAGCAAACTTTACAAGCATTGGGCTATTCTATCTCTGCTGATGGTATATTTGGCCCGATGACAGAAAATGCTGTCCGACACTTTCAAATGTCTAATGGTCTGGTGGCTGATGGTGTTGTCGGCCCTAACACTTGGTATGCGTTAATGAACCAAGGCTGCTAAATAACTAGGATTTTTAACGAATAACTTGAGAGGTGATGTACCTTTATTCTGATTTTGGCAGCACAATAAAAAATAAAAGGTAAAGCATTTACTGTGGCAAATATAGATATTAGTGTCATCGTTGCGGTGGCACTAATATTTGTGATGTTTTGAAGACGGATGCTTGTGATGAAGTAGAAGAAATGCAGAGTATATAAAAACATAAAAATCGCTCATACAAATATAGCTTAGTCAAGGAATATCCAAATAATGGTTCATACAAATGGACAACCTTCAGTATCAGCAAAATCGCAATTAGATATAGCACTTGATGTTTATGAGGAAGCTTTAATTGCATTAGAAGAAGCGCCTTTACAAGCAACATTTGACCAAAAAGTGACTGTATTAGTAGCGCGTGATGGGGTAGAGAAGAAGAGGCAAATTGATCAAAACCCCACTGGTAGTAGTTACGCGAGGTTATTAAGTTTAGATGAGCGCCTGAAAGCACAAGCCAAAGTGCTGAGTGAAGATGATGAATTAGCACAATGGAAAGATAGCTTAAATGCACCGCCGAATATGTGGTGGTGGCATTTAAAATATCCGTTAGCGATGTCACCAATCCAAGTGGCAAAACGCTATCAACAAGCTATCTCTGCATTGTCAGCCGCGCTTCCCCATCCGACTCAAGAACAAATTTTAGAAGTATTACTAGCACGGGACGCAATTGAAACTTCCCGTGATAATCAACCTTTACCAGAGCATATCGCTAAAATTGTCATTGATTTGGATGAAAGTTTGCGATCGCTCGCCGATGTAATTACTAAAGATGGTAAATTAGAGTACTGGAAAATCAGCTTAAGTAAAACTACACCTAATACTTGGTGGTGGGAACTCAGCGATACAGAACCACTACCAGCACAAGCTATCCAACGTTACGCAGCAGCTTTAGAGGAGATGGAATCTCCACCAACAGCGACTTCGGAAGAACTCTTAGAAGTACTACTAGCGCGGGACGCAGTGGAAAAAGCTTGGAATAAGCAACAACAACCACCACGTCATTTAACCGAAAAAATCATTGAATTAGACAAGCGGTTAAAAGCGCAATCTTGGTCTTTTGCTAACGATGATATTGTTGATGAATGGAAAAACAACCTGAAACCACCGGAAATGAGTTGGTGGTGGTCTTTTACCCGTTCTGTTCCGTTACCGAATGAAGCGATCGCACGTTACGAAAAAACAGTTGAAATCGTTGCAACTAGTAAACCACCTTCTTCTGATCAACTTTTAGAAACACTCTTGGCGCGTGATGGAGTAGAAGAAGCTTTAGAACAAGCCTATCGCAATAAACCCGTCCCCGAAAAACTAGCCAGACAACTCATTGCTTTAGACAACAAATTAAAACAATATCGTCTTGATTTCAACAAAGATAACCAAATCAAACAATGGAAAGATAGCTTAAAACGCCAAAATCGCTGGTGGTGGGAACTCAAACCTGCGATCGTTGGTTCGGAAGAAGAACCAGGGACACGCCGTGACTGGTTACTCAATACTTTGGCTGTGCTTTGTCTAGGTATTGGTGCAGCGTTTACAGCTTATAGTAGCCAAGTATTTTTCCAGAAGGTTGAAGGACAAGAAACTCAACAAGCCGACTTATCACAAAACATGGCGGCGGTATTGCAAGTCATTGGTTTAGGTGCAGGTGGCGCAGCAGCTTTGACTAGTGGTGGTCGAAAAACCCTCGAAAAACTCTTTACTAACTTACAGTTACCCCCCACCAAACAAGCACCTACAGCCTTAGCGATCGCGGCGGGAATGACGGCTATTACAGGTTCTGTCGCTGCATCATTACCCGCCTGGGGAAAAGTTTATATTGCTCAAGGACAAGGATATTTACATAATACTAATTGGCTGAAAGCTCAAGATAGTTTTCTCCAAGCAAAAAAATTCATTAGTAGTGATGAAGACAAAGCAAAAGTAGAAATTGGTTTAGGAGATTCTGCGGAACATTTAGGAGATTTAGTCAAAGCGAAAGAATATTACAAAAAAGCGGCGGCTCTGGACAATATTGAAGGTATGACTCGCTATGCGCGGCTCAGTATGGTAGATTTCTTTCTCAAAAATCCACCTGATTCTAGAATTCAACCTTCAATCACTGATGAAAACTTCAGACAAGCTCATCTTTTTAACCAGCGTGCTTTGCTGAAAATCTTCAAATTGTTAGCTAAAAATGAGCAAACTCCCGAAAAACTCAACAAAGAGTTATTGAATTTGACGCAATTAGCTCGCACAAATGATGCACTGATCGCCGCAGTTAGAGATTTACACGTATCTCCCAAAGAGAATGCAGCTTCGGATGAAGAATATCGTCAGCGTTATTGGACTGAAGCTGTAGCGGGTCTTTACAAGTCTAATTTGGATGAGTTGAACTATCTGAAAATTTCTGACAAGGACGCTCTAAAGATTCGAGCTTTGTGTTTTGCACACATCACAACCGAGCAGATGAGATATACAGAAAACATTCAGAATGTTCCCGAAGCACTCACAAGTCTTGTACCGGAGATGATGACTAAATCTCCCGATGCTCCTAATTGTTACGATGATAAAGCTCTGAGCGTCTATGATTTTTCGTTGATTGAAGCTTTGGCAAAAATATATAAAATGCCGAAATTCAAAGTTGCTGTGACAAATAATAATCCGCCACCGCAAACAAATCCTGCGCCAACCCCAGAAGCCGTGCCGAACCCGGAAGCAGAAGCTTATAATCAAAATCCGCCAACGCCTGAGACTCAGCCGCAATATTAAGTTTAGGGGTATCACAGGGTGTAAGGGTGTAAGGGTGTTCAAAACCTTTGCACCCTTTAAACTTTATGGGACGAAGTGGAGTGAGTAATGAGTAGTGAGTAGTGATACCCATTTGAAATAAGAATGCGACAGATATAAATCAGGAAAGTCTTACTTGAGCTAGATTTCTTAATTGCGTTAGCGAGCCTGCGAATTGCGAATTGGTATGAGTAGTGAGTATAGGACTTACGTAAGAAATCTCTCAAAATCTCATAACTTTTTTCCTACTCTGCGGGTAGCCGAAGAACGCGTCTACGTTTTTTCATAATTTTGCGTAAGTCCTGATAAGTAATGAGTATTTCTACTAACTCATTATTCATTACTCCTAACTCCTTACTCATTTATACCTATAAGTTTGTATTTTTAATTGTGATAGCGATCGCCTCACCATAGACCATAGCCTAAATTAAATTTTTTTATATCAAATTATGATAAGCTCTTGCCAAAAAATTATGTAATTTTGCGTATAATCAAAAAGTGTCTGCTCAACCTATAAAAGTCTGTCAATTTGAGACATTGAATTTAAGATTGTAGATAGACTGTACTCATAACTCAACTGGCAAAAAATAATCTGAACGCAATTCTCAAGTCCCTCCATCCTATCCCTTGTGGGATGGCTCGTCTGCAAAATCACCAGAGACGATAAATCCCCATTGATTTTTCTGGAGAAAAGATGTATCTAGCACATTCATTCATCAGTGATAGCAAGCAGCAGCACTCTCAGCAGCCTTTAATTTTGGCAGTGGAAGATAATGATGATAATCTGTTGCTGATTAGTTATGCTCTTGAGTCACTTGGCTGTCAATTTATCTGTCAATCAGACAGTTCCTCAACATTGTTGGTGGCTAAAGAGTATCAGCCAGACTTGATCATGTTAGATATTTTGTTACCTAGTTTCAGTGGCATTGAAGTTGTACGTTATCTCAAGGAAAATCCCCTAACTCATAAAATTCCCGTACTCGCAGTAACGGCTTTAGCCACCAGAGAAGACAAAGAACGCATTCTCAAGGCGGGATTTGATGACTACATTAGCAAGCCATTTTTGATTGAAGATTTAGAAAGTGTGGTTCGCCGTCTTTTGAAGGGAAAATTAGAGCCTTGTTCCAATGATGAGCGGCTAGAGGCTAGGGAGTAGGAAAACAAGGCTGAAGTCTGAATCATAACTCAGCACTTTGCTTAGATTTTTGGTAGTCGCACTGTAAACACACTGCCTTTACCCAGTTCGGAAGCAACGGTAATATCACCACCGTGAGCTTCAGCAATTCTGTATGAAAGATGCAACCCTAAACCGCTACCAGAGCGTTTATTTCTCCCTTGACGAAATCGCTCGAATATACCTGCTTGGTCTTCGGGGGCGATACCATAACCTGTATCTTCCACGGTGATGATTACCCAGGTTTTGCCTTGGGGGTTGTCTGCTTGTTCGGAAATCCGAATTGTAATTTTGCCTGTATCGGTAAATTTGATGGCGTTACCCAAGAGGTTGTTGAACACACGGCGCAGTTCTAAAGGATCACCCATCACCACTCCGAGATTTGTGGGATTGTTGGCTAAACCACTGCTGTCTACTGTGACATTTAAATTTTTCTCACTCGCCAGGGGTGCTAACTCGCTGACTACTTCTTGTATGATTTCGGGTAAGTTGCAAACATCATCGTTGAAGGTCTTTTTCCCTGCATCCATACGAGACACTTCTAACAAGGTATTGACCATTTGCATTAAGTTTTTGTTGCTGCGAATCATCACGGAGATGGCTTGTTTCATTTCCGGCGAAATTTTGCAGAATGTTTCTTCAAGAAACAACCCCAGCATTCGATCTGCGGCTACCAAGGGAGTACGCAAGTCATGGGTAAGACGCGATACAAAGTCTTCCCGTTGACGAGCCATTTTATCTTGTTCGTCTAAACTGCGCTTGAGTCGCAAAAGCGATCGCACTCTTGCTAGTAGTTCATCTGTATCAAAAGGTTTGCGAATAAAATCATCTGCACCTGCATCTAGTCCCTCTACTACACTAGATTCATGAAAGGCTGTAATCAGCAGAATGGGAATATAAACTTTAATTGCTGGGTTCTTGCGAATGCGATCTGTCACTTCATAACCATCCATCCCTGGCATCATCACATCCAGCAAAATCAAGTCTGGCGGAGATTTTTCGACATATTCTAAAGCAGATTTACCGTCAGTTGCTAAATCGATGTGATAGCCTTCACTTTCTAAAATTGTCTGCACTAAGATCAGGTTATCTTTAGTGTCATCAACGGCAAGAATGCGATCAACTTTTTGAGACTTTTCCACAACAGACATGACTAATTTACTTTTGTGCTAGGGATTTATAGTTTGAGGTTGGGATACCTCATCGATGAACGACGAGATGGGGGAGAAGACTTATGGGGATTATGCGCCGAGAAAAAAATATGTTCACCATCAACATTTAAAGCCGGGATTTTTCCGGCTATCTCTTTGGCTAATATTTGTCGGGGTAACTCGACTTTAAACATCGAACCGATTCCCAATTGACTCTCGATCAAGATTTGGCCATTCATCATTCGCACCAAGGAATCGACAATTGCCAAACCCAAGCCTGTACCTGGATATTTCCGTGTGAGGCTTTGATCAACTTGGCGAAAGGCTTCAAAAATATGCTGAAAATCTTTGGGAGCGATACCAATACCTGTATCACGAACTGCGATCGCTATCCGATTTTCTGGCAGTTCTTCCACTTCTAGCCAGATAGAACCTGTTTCGGTAAACTTAATTGCATTTGACAGCAAATTTACTAAAATTTGCCGCACACGTACCGAGTCATTAAATACCCAAGGATTTTCTAAATCTATCTCGACTTGCAAATCTAATTTTTTCGCTTCTGCTAGAGATTGCATTTCTTTGACAGTGCTATTGATCACTGTCGTTACATCAAATAATTCGGCTTTTAGTTCCAGTCTACCTGCTTCTAATTTAGAAAAATCTAGAACTTCATTTAATAACATTAATAAATGCTTGCCATTATTCAGAATGCGCTCGACCATATCGGTTTGTTGAGGCGATAATTGCCCGAATTTTGGTCGCAATAAAATTTGCGAAAACCCAATAATTGCATTCATTGGTGTCCGTAATTCATGAGACATTGTAGCTAAAAACTGGGTTTTTAACCGTGATGCTTCGATTAATTTTAAATTTTGGATTTGAATTTGTTGTCTTTGTCTTTCGAGTTCTTGATTTTTGCGGATGAGTTGTTCGTTACTTTCTTTTAACTGTTGTAGTGCTAAATTTGCTTGCATTTCAGCACGATATACTCGCATAGCATTGCGTAAAATTTGTGCCAAGATTTCTGAAGATACCCGTGATTTTGCCAGATAATCTGTCGCGCCAGCTTTCATCAACTCGACTGCGATTTGTTCATCACCTTGTGCTGTCAAAACCACTAAAGGAACTTTGATTTCTGATGCTTGTACCCGACGAATCAGTGTTAAACCATCTTGATCTGGCAAGCGATAATCTAGGAAAACACAATCAAAGGTGATACTCGCCAATGCTAACAGTGCTTCATGGCCATTACCAGCCTCTGACAGTTCCATTTTGACACCTGCTTGCATCAAGGCACGGCGTACTGCCATCCGGTCTACTTCATCATCGTCTACAACCAAAATTCTCAGCGTTTCTTCCATTTGTTTTTATTTTCGCTGTCCAATGCGGTTTAATGTCTATCATTTTTATTTTCTGTCTATCCAAATAAAAAGTTTGAGATTTGAGTTACAGGTTTGGATATACGAATTAAAGAAACATCTTTAGTGGACATTATTATATTGATTAACAAAATAATATCTCAATTCGGTAATTATTTTGACTCTGATTATTAGTCTTTGTTTAAAGAAAATCCATCTTATACATATTTCCTATCAGGTTTTAGTTGTTTAAGGTATTTCGCACAATACCCAGTATTTATTCAAGGTAGCCATTGTCTCGACAAATTTATTGAATGTGACTGGTTTAAGGATATAGCCAGCAACGTTTAAGTTGTAGGCTTGTACCCTATCTTGATCCTGATTTGAGGTAGTCATCACTACTACAGGCGTGGTACATAATTTTGGATCAGAACGTAATTCTTGCAGAAATTCGATACCGCTCATTTTTGGCATATTTAAATCTAATAAAATCAAGCGACGCTCTGTTGGTACACTTGGGTTTTGACCATAATCGTTACGCAACATTTCGAGAGCTTCTAAACCATTAGTTGCTAGATACAGTGGATTAGTAATATTAACTTTTTTAAATGCCCGCTTGACATTCATGACATCAACTTCATCATCCTCCACTAGTAATATATTAATCACTCTTTCCAGCATGTTTTTCGGTAACAAACTCAACTTTTGTAATTATGAGTTAAATCACTTATGAAAATAAACTTGATTATTAATAATTAATTAATTACACTATCTTTATGATTAGTAATTAACAGCTTAATAATCTCTAAGCAAAAAAGCCTGATTTAAGCTCACTATCATTGTAAATGAGCCTGTTAATGCCTGTCCTCAGCCATTAGTGAGAGTTGTAAACAAATATTTTGCATCATCAGCTTGAGCCGTTTGACTGTCTTACCTCCATCTTGGCCAATGGCCTGCTAATTCATACTATTGTTGATTCAAAGGCTGTTTATAAAGTAAATATTCAGTAGGGTGGGTTACAGCTATATCAGGATTTGGGAAATTAAGAGAGTGAGATGTTGATAAATCATGGAGGATGGCTCTAGCAATTTTAGGCGAAACTGAACTCTAAAAATGATCTCAAGACTTGGTATACAAGGTCTCGACAACAACTATAGGAATAGGGTTTGACTCCTGAATCTAGTTGTTTAGGCAGGGAGTAGGGAGTAGGAAAGAAGGCTGAACTGGGTGTACTGATTTTTTTCCCAAATCAAATATGAGTCATATATCAATTATTTCGCTAAATATTACGAAAGGTTGTTAAAGACGATAAATTGAGATAAATATTTCATATTTGGTTGTAGAATATCCATACATCTCTGGCTAGATATTTGTATCTATCCATTTGAAAAACTGGGAAAATCATACTTCTATCGGTGGATGCAAGAGCATTGCCATATCATCTATCTTTGGTTTGGAAAAACTTAGATTAAGTGATTGACAAAAGCGCAGTTGAACAGACGCGAATATATAGAAGAGTGAGTTTAGTGATGAACGAAATCAGCATTATTTTAATTGAGGATCACGATTTAACTAGAATGGGGCTGAAGGCTGCATTACAGTCGCAAAGCGGGTTGAAAGTAATTGGAGAAGCTGCTAACGCTACCCAAGGAATGAAACTGTTAGAAACGGCAAAGCCAGATGTCGCAGTGGTAGACATTGGCTTACCTGATATGGATGGGATTGAACTCACCCGTAAATATAGACGTTATCAAGCTGAGACTGGACAAACAGCTACCAAAATCCTGATTTTGACAATGGATCATACAGAGGATGCAGTATTGGCGGCGTTTGCGGCTGGTGCAGACTCTTACTACATGAAAGAAACTAGTATTAGCAAGTTAACAGAAGCCATCCAAGCAACTTACAGTGGGAACTCTTGGATTGATCCGGCGATCGCTAATGTAGTATTACGTAAGATGCGCCAAGGCATACCAGGGGAAAACCAAAAGGGTGATCAGCCCAAGACCGTGAAAATTGAAGCCTTAGCCACAGAATACGAACAAGTTCTAGAAACCTATCCCCTCACCCAACGAGAATTAGAAATTTTAGAATTAATTGTTGCTGGTTGCAGTAACGGTCAAATTGCCGAAAAACTTTACATTACAGTTGGTACAGTTAAAACCCACGTCCGCAACATCTTAAACAAACTCTGCGCTGACGACCGTACTCAAGCCGCCGTGCGTGCGTTACGTTCTGGGTTAGTTGCATAGAGAAGTTAAAAGTTAAAAGGCAAAAGGCAAAGGTTATAGCTGTAGTTACTAGATTATTGATGCTCAAAAATCAGCACTTTACTCTCAAACAAGAGAATCTTTTACCTTTTTACTTTTTGCTTTTTAAAACTAATCTTTCGGCTAAACAATCAGCAATTCGTCTAGCTGCGCCTGGTTGACCCATTCGCCGCAAACCATTTTCGGCGATGATTTGTAACCTGTCAGGATGTTGTAGTAGCGATCGCAACACCTTCGCTGCTTGGGATGGTTTCTCAATTAAAATCAAAGAAGATCCTAAAAGACGGCTTTGGGCTTCAGCAAAAGCATAATTATATTGTGGCCCCTGTCCGGGAATTGCGATCGCAGGCTTGCCTAGACCAACAAATTGTTCTGTAGCAGTCCCCGCCATTGCGATCGCCACATCTCCCAAATGTATACAATCGTTATAAGCTTGTTGAGAGATTAGCAAATAAGCATGGCGTTGCTGATAAATTAACGTATTGGTATCAGGTAGAGAAATTGGTGATGTTGTGTGGGGTCGCCAACCTTGAATTTGTAAGTTAGAGGTGAGTTGACTGGTATCCAGACTGGGTGCGATCGCTGCTAAAAACACTACATTACCACAAGTATGCCCTGCTGCATCTCGTTCTTGAAAACTAGCCAGCAGTGCAGATACAGCCTCCATAATTAATTGCCAATTTTGATAAGCTTCTGGTGGGCGAGAACCCGGAAGCAGCGTCACAACCAATGGTCTAGCTAATTCTTGTTGTTGGATATCAGCAGTGTAAAATCGTTGCGTGGGAAAACTCGGTTCCAAGTTATCCATCATCGGATTCCCCACATCAACGGCGGGAATCGGCCATTGTTTTAAAATTTCCGTAGTCAAACTATCTCTGGGAAACACCGCCCGACAACGGCGACGACTCATTAACCAACGTTCCCAAGGATGGTAAATTGAACCAGAAAAATTTTCCCAACGTGCAGATTTAGATGAGCGTGGTAACAATCCTGTTTCATCCTGCACATAATACTCAGATTTTGCTGTGCCGACAAAAGCATAATTCGCGCCACTAAAATAAGCAAACAATAACGGGACAATATCTCCCACCGCTAAAATTGCTGTTTGTTTACCTGATTTTGGTTGCGAACTCACCCACCGCCGCATCGCTTGAATTTGGCTGAGAGTCAACTGTACTAAACCGCCGCGCACATCCCGCATCAGTTGGCGGTTATCCATATATATAAAACCACCAGAAGGCATTGTCTGTACTGCACCAATCAAAGGAATGCCTAATTTATGATAAGCATGTCCTTCACCCACCAACGGTAAAGCAAACATCTCTGGTGGGTTTGATAGTTGCTGGAATGCTTGCACAATGCGGACTGCGATGATATCTTCGCCATGACCGTTACTTAAAAATAGTAAGCGTAACCGAGAACTTGCAGATGGTGAATGACTCATAAGAAACAAAACATCAAGATTAACTGTCAAAATAACTTGTAATTGATAATTCGTAATTAACACCAAATCTCTGTCAGCTTGCACTAAATAATTATTTTTGTCTTCCTTGGCGCTCTTGGCGTTCTTGGCGGTTCGTAAAAAAATTAAGTGCATCTTCACGGAGAATTGGTATAACCCATAGAAGTTAGCTAGGGGTTTGAAGCTTATTACTTCCGTCAATAAATTGAGGGAACTGCTGTGGTTTTGGGTAAACCCAATCAACACAGTGGTAGCGTAGGCTTGCATACTTCAATTACGAATTACGAATTAGTAATTATTTGTTATGCAAATTTCTAAAACTGCAATTTTAACTTTAGCTACTTTAGCGGCTAGTAATGTCACTCAACAAGCACTAGCTGTAACAACTACCCCAGCCAAAGAAACTAAAAAAGATGTCGTAGTTCCGGTAATTGAAGAAACTCCCATCCGCACCGAAGCCATTTCAGCACCGGAAACTGTGGTTACGCCGCAATTTACCCAAAAATCCACAGTTATTAACAAAAAATCTCCTGTAGTACTCACTCCAGTTAATCAAAGTAAGACTACTTTACCAACAGATAATAACTTAGTTGTTACAGCAATAGATGTACAGATAGTAGGCGCAACTCCCGAATTGCAAGAAATTGTCCGCCGCGTGATTAAAACCCAGCCTGGGGGAGACACCAGCCAAAACCAGCTACAAAAAGATGTCGCCGCAATTTTAGAGACTGGTTTATTTACCACCGCCAATGTTAATAGCCGCAGCACAGCCGCAGGGTTGAGTGTAACTTATCAAGTGCAACCAGTAATAGTGCGATCGCTGCAACTTTCTGGTGCAAAGGTACTAACTTATCAAGTAGCCCTGGAACAATTTCAACCGCAATTCAATAGCGCCATCAGTCCCACCGGATTGCAAAAAGCGGTGCAACAGGTCAATAAATGGTACAGCGACAACGGTTATAACTTGGCGCGAGTCCTATCAATTAAACCCAGCCGGGAGGGAATACTTAACATCAACGTCGCCGAAGGTTTAGTAGGTGATATTAAATTCCGATTTGTCAACGATGAAGGTCAAACTGTTGATAGTAAAGGTAATCCCGTCACCGGAAGGACTAAACCAGAGTTTTTACGGCAGCAAATTAAACTACAAACTGGGCAAATATTTCAAGAAAAGTTAGTCCAGCAAGATATTCAACAATTATACCGCACAGGCTTATTTTCGAGTGTGAATGTTGCCTTAGAAGGCGATGCTAGTAAATTAGATTTAGTTTATGAACTCAAGGAAAATGGCGCACGGGCAATTAATTTGGGTGGAAGTTATAACGCTAATCAAGGCATTATAGGCACTGTTAATTATCAAGATCAAAACGTTGCCGGAAAGAACAATATTTTAAATTTAAATGTAGGTGTTAGTAGTCGTGATTTGCAATTTGACGGGAAATTAATTAATCCTTATCGTCCCAACAATCCTGACAGTTTAGGCTACACCGTTAACGGCTTCCGTCGCCAAGAACTTTCCGACACCTTTGATGACACCATTAAATTAGCTAACGGTGATAAAGTGCGAGAAGGGCAAATTGGCGGGAGTGTCAGCTTGCAAAGACCGATTGATGGTTGGGATGCGTCTTTAGGATTGAATTATACAAGAACAACAATCCGCGATCGCCAAGGTAATATTAATTCAACCGATGCCCAAGGAAATCCCTTATCTGCCAGTGGTACAGGTATTGATGACTTAACTACCGTCTCTTTCACCGCCGCTAAAGACAAACGCAATAACCCACTCAACCCCACTCAAGGTTCCTTACTCAAATTAAGTACAGAACAATCTATACCCATCGGTCAAGGAAATATCTCCCTCAACCGCGTCACCGCCAATTTCAGTCAATATGTACCTGTCAAAGTATTCGACAGTAAACAAACGCAAGTATTCGCTTTAAATGTCCAAGCAGGGACAGTCATTGGCGATTTACCACCTTACGAAGCCTTTAATTTGGGTGGTTCCAACTCTGTGCGCGGTTACGATGCAGGTAAAGTTGGCAGTGGACGCAGTTACGTTTTAGCTTCCGCAGAATACCGCTTCCCCATTCTACCCATAGTTGGGGGCGTGTTATTTGCCGACTTCGGCTCAGATTTAGGTTCTGGTAGCACCGTTTTAGGAGACCCGGCGGGTGCGCGTGATAAACCCGGTTACGGCTTTGGCTACGGTGCAGGTGTGCGCTTAGATTCCCCACTGGGGTTAATTCGTGCTGACTACGGCATTAACGACCAAGGCGAAAGTAAAGTGCATCTGGGTATCGGTCAGCGATTTTAACCAGTCGATTTCTCAGAACTAATACCAATTTGAAAAATGATTGCGACAAATGGGTTACTGAAAAGCTCACCAGTAAGCAATTTCCCAATCCAAAATCTAAAATCCAAAATGGTATAACCGAAGCGTAAATCCTATTTCTGCCAAACTCTCACTTGCAAACTCCGATATTCCGATATACAATAAGGAGTATCAAAACTGTTATAAATCCAAAATTTAGATTTGATCGTCAGCGTTCTTCTTTCCTAAATGCGTAACCTGTTGCCCTTGAGTAAGGGCATTTTTATTATTAGCAGCAGTTATTGTGACTTGATCAGAGTTTACTTTAGTCCAAAAAATTGCTTTAGTAACTGGAGCAGGACAAGGCTTATGGCTAGAAATTGCAGGTGCTGTTGTCTTCCTCGCTTCTCCAGCCGCGTCATATATCACAGGCCAAGTTTTAGCCGTTGATGGTGGCTACCTGACTCATTTGTGATGTATTGATATTAGCTGTGTAATTTTACAAATACGGTTTTTCTACCGATAAAATGTATTTTTGGACTGAATTCAGAGTATTATGAAACTTTATATGAGATCAAGTCTGAATTTTGTTGGCTGGGCTGGAAATAGATTTATCCCTAGTAAACAGACTTGACCAACTCTCTGTAACTATTGATACGAGACTACTATGCAGCCTAATTCTTTAACTACCCACACTCCAACCACGATAGTTATTGTTGGCGGAGGCTTTAGTGGTTCTCTAGTGGCTACGCATCTGATGAAAACTGCCAGCCAGCCCCTCATTATCAAGCTGATTGAGCGTAGCCATCAAATTGGTAAAGGCATTGCCTACAGCACAGATACCAACTGTCATTTGCTGAATGTGTCCGCAGGGAATATGAGTGCATTTGCTCATGATCCAGGACATCTGCTGCGGTGGTTGTATTACAACCAAAACGAGTTAGAACCATTTTTTACCGAAGAAGTTAATCCTAGTAGTTTTATTCCGCGTAAAGTTTATGGTTTATATATTCAATCAATTTTGGCAGAAGCCGAAGCAACTGCACCTAATGACGTACATCTCGAACGCTTAACAGATGAAGTTGTCGGAATTGAACCAGAAGACAAGGGAACAATTGTTGCTTTACGTAGCGGCCGCTGTTTTTATGCAGATAAAGTAGTTTTGGCTTTAGGAAACTCGCCTTTTACACCTCCAGCCAGTGATCATCCCAATACTAACAACGAAAATCATCGGCGGAATGCTTGGTCAGCCGATGCCCTAGCAGGACTTGATCCTGATGCTTCTGTGTTGCTGGTTGGTACTGGGCTAACAATGGTGGATATGGTGTTATCTCTGCACGATCGCCAGCATCAAGGCAAAATTTATGCTGTGTCGCGTCGGGGATTATTCCCCCAACAACATCAAGCCTCTCAACCTTATCCAGCTTGGTTAACTCTTGAAACTGCACCCAATACAGCACGAGGTTGGGTACGACGACTACGACAAGAGGTCAAACATGCCACAGCCCAAGGTTACGACTGGCGGGCTGTGATTGATTCTCTGCGCCCTCTGACACAACAAATCTGGCAAAAACTACCAACTTTAGAACAGCAGCGTTTTTTGCGTCATATTACACCTTATTGGGATGTCCATCGTCACCGGATTGCCCAAAAAGTCGCAGATGTGATTAAAGAAATGGTGGATTCTGGTCAATTAATCATTGCCGCCGGACGAATTCAAGAATATCAACCATTATCCAAAGGTGTAGCAGTCACCATATCTGAGCGCAAAACTCAGAATAACATCGTTTTACAGGTGAATCGGGTGGTGAACTGCACAGGGGTAGCCGCAGATTATCGCCACTCGCCTCATCCGCTAATTGATAATTTGCGATCGCAAAAATTAGTCCGTCCCAATAGCATTGGTTTAGGACTAGATACAAATACAGATGGTGCTTTATACACCGCCGATAATTCTGTTTCCAATTTACTTTATACCTTGGGAACTCCGCGCAAAGGCGACTTATGGGAAACAATCGCGGTTCCAGAATTACGGGTACAGGCACAGAAACTAGCAAAAACATTGTTGGATTCATTACCAGTGCGGGTGCGTTCAATTCCGACAATGCCGTTATCCAATAGCCAAGCCAGCGATCCCAATTCATCCCCATCAAACTTTTTATTTCGGCAATTTTTTGACCCAGAAAGCAGCACCTATACTTATTTAATTGCTGATCAACAAACCGGAGATGCAGTATTAGTTGATCCTGTATTAGAACAAGTTGACCGCGATTTGCAATCCTTAGAAGAATTGGGATTAAAACTACGTTATTGCCTAGAAACTCACCTTCATGCTGACCATATTACCGGGGCAGGTCAACTCCGGCGCAAAACTGCTTGTCAGGTAATTGTGCCGCAAAATCCGGCGGTGACAAAAGCCGATCGCTCCCTTGTGGGTGGTGAAATTCTCGAAATTAGCTCAGTAATCATTGAAGCAATTTTTACGCCAGGACACACTGCCAGCCACATCGCATATTTAGTCAACAAAACTCACCTGTTAACTGGTGATGCTTTATTGATTCGGGGTTGTGGACGCACAGATTTTCAAGAAGGTGATCCAGGCACTTTATATGATGCGGTAACACAACGCCTGTTCACCTTGCCCGATGATACCTTGGTATATCCAGCCCACGACTACAAAGGACGCACAGTTTCGACAATTGGTGAAGAAAAACGCCTCAACGCCAGATTTAGCGTTCGCAACCGCAGCCAATTCATCACCATCATGAATAATCTGAAATTGAGTTATCCCCAAAAAATGAATGCAGCTGTACCTGCAAATCAATACTGTGGTGACTTTATTCCTCAAGAAAGCGTGGATACAGTTACAACCTCTGTTACAGATGCAGAACAAAAACAAATAGAACTAACTGTCATGACGAATACAGAAATCTACAACGATTACTTTGCTATGTATATCTAAAACAGAGTGAAATTTTGAAACTTTTACATATCTGAGGATTGGGTGTAGGGGTGAGAGGGTTTTGCATACCTAACCCGAATTTCTCACGTATGGGTAGGGGAGTGGGGAGTGTGGGGAGTGTGGGGGGAAAGATTTCTTCACCATCCTCCCACACCCCTGGATTTCTCTCTTGTGAGAAATCCAGGCTAAACCCTTTCACCCAGTTTCCCCAGAAAATTTGATTAACTTTGATATGGGCGCGGTAATTGGCGTAATTTATGCGCCGTATCTAATTCACTATTATTTTTTCTGCCATATCCCCAACCTAATATCCGGCGATATTCACCCATAATGCCACTTTCAATCAAATCATCCTCATTAACTGCAATCTCTGTATGAGACTGGGGTGCAACATAAAGCGCATCCGCAGGACAATAAGCTTCACACATAAAACAAGTTTGACAGTCTTCTTTACGAGCAATTACAGGTGGTTGGTTGGGAACTGCATCAAAGACATTAGTCGGACAAACTTGAACACAAAGATTGCAACTAATACAGAGTTTATGGCTGACAAGCTCAATCATAATTTTATTCTGGCTATAACTTTGATACAACGGGTGTGGCTTGAGTGGTTTCTACTGGTGATGTAATGGAAGCATCCGTAATCCAATCGCGTCTCACCCACAGCTTATCTAAACCGCCTGTGGCTTGGTAATATCGCTGGTTGGGATCAGTTTGGGGATGATCTATGCGGATATGTTCGCTGCGGGTTTCTGTACGATGTAAAGCACTAAAATAAGCCCATCTGGCGATGGCAGTCAAAGCAACTGCACGCCGAGAAAATTCAATATCGCGGACACTATCTTGTTTGGGATTCCCTTGTACTTGTTGCCACAGTGTTTCTAATTTGGCGAGAGAGTCTAGAAGTTTCTGTTCCGAACGCAAGTAGTTTTTCTCTAATGGGAACATCTGGGCTTGCACACCACGCACGATCGCCTCATGATCAAAAGTATCAGAAGACGTGGAGGGCGATCGCATTGCCACCTGACCAGCTGCACGTACAGTTCTTTCATCTGTATGTGCGCCCAAACTCTTGGCAAACTTAGCCGCCCCTTCTCCTGCCCACTGCCCTGTAGAGATTGCCCAAGCCGCATTAGGGCCACCACCGCCAGAAGCTAAACCAGCTAAAAATTCTCGTGATGCCGCATCCCCAGCCGCATACAGTCCAGGTACTTTTGTCGCGCAACTATCATCGATAATCCGAATACCACCTGTACCCCGGACTGTCCCTTCTAAAATCAATGTCACAGGTACTCTTTCTGTATAGGGATCAATCCCAGCTTTTTTATAAGGTAGAAAAGCAATGAAATGGGACTTTTCAATCACGGCTTTAACTTCTGGTGTAGCTCTATCTAAACGAGCATAAACAGACCCTTTCATCAAAGCATTTGGTAAGAAGCTAGGATCACGACGACCATTAATATAGCCACCTAAATCATTCCCCTCTTCATCGCTATAACTTGCCCACCCAAAGGGAACACCCCTTGTAACTGTGGCATTAAAAGCAGTGGAGATTGCATAGTGATTAGAAGCTTCCATACTAGAGAGTTCGCCGCCAGCTTCTACCGCCATTAGCATTCCATCACCTGTGTTAGTGTTGCAACCTAATGCTTTACTTAAGAATGCACAGCCACCATTTGCCAATACTACTGCACCAGCACGAACTGTATAAAAACGATGATGTTGCCTTTGTACACCCCTTGCCCCAGCCACAGAACCATCTTCAGCGACTAAAAGCTCTAGAGCCGGACTTTGGTCGAGAATCTGCACCCCAGAACGTAGCAGGTTTTTTCGCATTACCCGCATATACTCCGGGCCATAGTAACTCTGACGCACAGATTCCCCATTTTCTTTCGGGAAACGATAACCCCAATCTTCTAATAAAGGCAAACTCAGCCAAGTTTTTTCAACTACACGCTCTATCCAACGCAAGTTAGCTAAGTCTTTTCCTGCACGATAACGCTCTGAGACAACTTTTTCCCAGTTCTCTGGAGAAGGAGCCATGATGCCATTACCACTTGCAGCAGCAGCACCACTCGTACCCAGAAAACCTTTATCAACAATGATGACTTTGACACCTTGAGATGCTGCTGACCATGCTGCCCATGCTGCGGCAGGGCCACCACCAATCACCAACACGTCAGCATTTAGTTGTAGTTCATTTTCTGTGAGCAATTTTTTTCTCCTTTTTGGTATTGCCTTAGCGGTAGTCGCTGATTTGTTTGTAATAAATGAGTGAGGTTTTATCGGACTGATTATGCAGAAAATAGAGTCTGCATAATATACACAAAGAGTACTTAAAACGAATAACAGTTAGTATGATACCCTAACTGTTAGTTTGTCAAACATTAAGTATTACAAGTTAATCTTGTTACTGTTGCCTGCTGAGAAATTCCTAAGCAACTTTCTGCAAGTGTCGCACACGCGGCATAATTTCTTCGGCAAAACGTGTCATCTCTCGGACAAAGGGATTAAATTGCAGCATGAAAGTATCGATCCCGGCATCCACAAAAGCTGCAACGCGAGTGGCAACTGTATCATAACTGCCAACTAAACCTGCGGCTGTACCACCATTCCCCCCAACAGCAGGATTTTTGGCAAAGAGTTGAAACATAACGGCTTCTTTGTCAACGCCTTTGGCCACGCTTAATTTATATTGTTCTTCTAGCTTTTGTAGTGCCATGAGGCGTTCTAGTTCTGCTTGTGCTTCTTCGTCGGTGGGACGCGCAATCACAAAGGCTGACAAACCAAAACGCACTGGTTGGGGTAAGGAACGGGGACGGCTGATAACTTGTTGAATTACTTTGCGGACATCTTCAATCGGTTGACCGTTGATAAAGTAAACATCAGCTTGTTGCGCTGCTAATATCTGCGCTGGTTCTGATGCGCCGCCAAGATAAATCCGTGGATAAGGTTGAGCAACAGGGAAGGGTCGAAAACTTAAATCTTGAATTTTGAAATATTCACCTTCAAAGTTTACTTTCTCACCACTCCATAAGGCTCTGACTACTTGCAACCATTCTCCTGAATAGCGATAACGTTCATCGTGGGGGGGGAAGGGAATATTCGTCCGTTCCATTTCTGGACGGAACCAAGCACTAATTAAGTTAATGGCAAAACGTCCCTGACTAATGGCATCAATACCTAAAGCCATCTTGGCTAAGACGGCTGGGTGAAATAATAAAGGTTTAATGGCGGCGATAATTTCTATAGTTTCTGTGGCTTCTGCTAAGGCTGCACAAGCTGTCCAAGTTTCTAACTGTTCTAAATCTAAACTACGGGGGTTGGCAATGTGTTGGGCAACTAAGGTTGTGACATATCCTAAACGTTCTGCTTCTAATACTAGCGATCGCGTGCGCTCATAACTAGCATCTATCGGTTCCTCTGGTGCGTTGAGAGGGCCAAAGTTACCGCCAACAGGCGACCAAATACCATAACGTGGTTCTGACATCTTTACCTCCAAGTTCAACAAACACAACAGAAATAAGGCTGAGGTATTAATCAGCAAAATCAAGGGTTTGAATCAGGGTGAATGTATGGTCTAAATCTTCGCCCTGCCTCCTGCACAAGAGCTAGGTCTACACAGCAATTTTGGGTTAGTGAACTACTATTCCTCTACACCCTGAAACCCAACCTGAACCAACCTCAACAGACAACTTTTGTACATAAGCCCTAGGAGATAAAAATCTCAATATCCCCTTGTTTTTTATGCTCATATATGCAAACCTCATAGTATACTACTATAAATCTACCGATTTACCGTAGGATATCTGGCTACAAAACTTTAGTTTTAGTGCCGACTACAAAGGTTCTAGAAAACTATGTCTGAACCACGCTATGGGATATGGATTCCCGTTTACGGCAACTGCGGCGTGATGAACCATCCTCTTGAACCTCGTGATGCTAGTTACTCACGAGCTAAGAGTTTAATTCGGTTGGCCCAAAGGTGTGGATTTACCACAACTTTAATAGCGCAACATATCATCAATCCCAGGAACCAACAACTTGACCAATTAGAAACCTGGACAGCAGCCGCCGCCCTTGCAGAAGCTACAAGTTCTATTGAGATTATTGCAGCTGTTAAGCCATTACTATTTCATCCCGCCGTCTTAGCCAAGATGGCTTTAGGGATTGATGCAATTAGCCAAGGACGTTTTGCCATTAACTTAGTGAGTGCTTGGTTTAGGCCAGAAATGGAAAAACCAGGGATCAATTTTTTGTCTCACGACGAACGTTATCGCTATTCTGATGAATGGATAAGAGTTGTCAAAGCTTTGTGGAGTGGAGAAACAGTCAACTTCCACGGCGACTATTTTCACATCAATGATTTAAAGCTAAATCCTCCACCTATTGCTAAACCCCATCCGCGTGTGTATGTCGGGGGAGAGTCAGAACCAGCGCAAGAACTAGCCGCAAAACAAGCGCACACATTCTTTCTCAATGGTCGTCCGATTGAAGTTATCCGCGAAACAATTGCTCAAGTGCGGCAAAAAACTCACTCTCGCTCTCAACCTATAGGCTTTGCAATGTCAGCCTTTGTCATTGCTCGACCGACAGATGCAGAAGCCGAAGCAGAGTATCAGAACTTAAGAGCAATGGTACTCGCCCAGGACGATCGCACAGAACTACTCAAAGGCGTAGATTCCGAAGTGGTTATGTTTAAAAACATGGCGAAATACCCAGGTGTGGGGAGCAATGGCGGGACTGCGGCTGGTTTGGTTGGGAGTTATGAAACTGTAGCCCAGCGTATTGCTGAATTTACCAAAGTAGGAATTGATACTTTTATGCTGCAATTCCAACCTTTTACGACAGAAATGGAGCGTTTTGCTGCGGAGATTATACCAAGAGTAAGAGCTTTAACAGTAGAAAGTGAAGCGATCGCCAACTCGAAAATAGGGGCTAAGAATTTTAGATTTTAGATTTTGCGAAAAGTTGCGTGGGCGGGTTTCCCGACTTGAGCAAACTTTTCAAGACGGATTTGAGATTGAATCCAAAAATCTTTTCCTACTCCTCATTACCCAAAGGAAACTTTATGACTGCAATCTTGACTCGTCCAGCTTGGACTACAGATTTAGAACTAGAAATCTTCGATAAATTAGTTGATAAACACGCACCGCACATTCCAAAAAAGCGATTAGTTGAACCAAGACCACCGGAAACTGATGAAGAAAGAGAGAATTTTTATCGTTTTCGTGTAGCTGGTGCAGCCCATGATTTATTTATTGTGCAAGTCTGCGCTAAGATAATTGACTCCTTTCCAGACCCAGAATTACAACTATTTTTGAGCAGACAAATAGGGGACGATGGCGCACATGCCCAAAATACTCGTTTAAGAGCGCAAGCAATATCTGGACATGACCCCATTGAAGATATCCAAAAACAAGTGCAGAAACATTGGGATTACATGGGTGATTTACCCATTCGTAATTGGCAAGGCTTTTTAGCATTTGAATTACATTATGAACTGCATATTGTGGCTTTGTTATTTATCAATAGCCGTACTAGCAAAATCAATGACCCAGACTCTGCCAAATATGCAGCAGAAAAAATCTTACCAGATGAAGCAGTTCATCGTTTAGGTGTGGTTGATTGGTGGCAACGTAAATTTGATCGCGCCTCACAAGCCGAGAAAGAAGATTTAATTGCCCAAGTTCTAGAAGCTGATGAAGAAGGTCAAGGTCGGCGTAATCCTTATCTGCGAGATCATTGGCAATTAAGTCAAAAAGGTATTGGAGTTGAAATTGATAATTTGCCAGTACTTTATGATACTTGGCGGCAGGAAGTTCTATCTTATTTCTTGGATGTCCCTGTTTCTAGATTGCCCAAACTTGTGAGTGTGAATGATTAATGATCAAAACCATCCTTTGAGCATGAATTATAAAGCTCCAAAAAAGGAACGATTAACCTCTGTGGTTTACCGTGGTAACACATTAATTTTTCATATTTTATAAGATTTTAAATGTTACTAATTCATTGATGATTAGTAACATTATTTTTTGTTTTGCTGAGGTATCGCACAATAAGTTTCAACTAGTACCACAAACCTTAAAATACATAGGTCTGGTTAAGGAACAAAAGCCAAAATTTAGGAGGTTTTGTTGGGTTAGACTTCGTTCCATCCAACCTACAGTTATGCTTAACTGAACTTTTGTTTATCAATACGGATAATTTTTTGTTGAGATTTTGGAGATATCCATCTTTTCTATTTATTGATGTAAGAAATATTGGTTTTAGTCGCCAAGAACACAACAATTTTATAGTTAATGGGTATACTATATTTTTTCTAATAGCACTAATTGACAGACTGATTTTAATTAGGTTTAACAAAAGTTTCTGGCGTAGGAAAAACAGGTTTTTCTATGCCTAATGTTAATTACAAATAATTGCAAAACCCAAGACTGCATTGATAATAAGGAGGGTTAATTTATGATAGAGCAAATACTAAATAAATTGTTAAGTTTTTTTAGAAAGTGGGGATTATTTCGGCATCAAAGAATTAAAACTTTTGCTGTATTGTTTGTGCTGGGTATGGGATTGAGTTTAGCGATCGCATCTTGCGCCCCCAGTAATTCAGCTGATACATCCACCCAAAAAGCCCAAGCACCCAAGCTCACAGTCCTGAAAATGGGTCATCAAAAAGGGATGGCGTTGTTGAATATTATCAAAGCCCAAGGAAGTTTAGAAAAGCGATTACAACCCTTGGGGATATCTGTAACGTGGAATGAATTTTCCTCCACAGCACCGCTTTTAGATGGGATGGGAGCAGGTGCGATTGTATTTGGTGGCGGTGGTGGTACAGGAAGCGTGTTTGCTCAAGCCGGTGATAAACCCTTTGTTAGAGTCGCAGCCGGTACAGGTAGCACTAGAGGTTCCGCTATTTTAGTCCAAGAAAATTCCCCAATCAAAACACTTGCTGATTTAAAAGGTAAGAAAGTTGCTTTTGCAAAAGGTTCTGGTCAACACTACATTATTGTGCGTGCTTTAGAAAAAGTCGGGTTGAAATTTAGTGATATTCAACCTCTTTATCTGACACCTGCTGAAGCCTTACCAGCATTTGAACGTGGTGATATTGATGCGTGGTTAATTTGGGACCCTTACACAGCTGAAGCTGAACGTAAACTCCGCACTCGCTTACTGGCAGATAATAGCGCCGTCTTTGGAGATAAAGCAGCACTCGAAAGCCCTAGTTTTTATTATGCTGCTCCAGATTTTGTCCGCGATCATCCCGACGTTCTCAAGATAGTTTTACAAGAGCTAGAAAAAGCTGGTACTTGGTCGAGAGAAAACTACAAAGATTCTGCCAAACTGCTTTCTAAACTGTACAAAATTGACCTAAAAACAATGGAAACAGTAGAAGAACGGGGTGGTCAACGGGAAGTATTACCAGTCACAGATGAAGTTTTAAGTGGTCTGCAACGTATGGCAGATACATTTTATGAACTCAAAATCATTCCGAAAAAAATAGATGTCAAAGATAAAAACTACAACTGGATTCCTGACCAAAAATGGTAAATCAAACTTAAGAATTCAGAAGTCAGGAGCCAGAATAGTTAAAGAATCTGAATAATATATATAAATCAGGCTACATTCCTGATCAATATCTGACTTTTGATTCCTGGGTGCTGAGTTCTTACAGTCAAATTAACTCGTAATTACAACTATGAAATTACCTACTAACATTAACCGCCGATTCTTTTTCATCGCCATCACATCATTTGCAGCTTCTACAGTCTTTGCTAGTTGTAGTTCACCGCAGAATAATTCGGCTGTGAATAATGTGAATCCTTCAGCCACCACAGCAGCCAATACAACCACAACTCCAGCCAAAGAAAAAATCAAAGTTGGTGTCACACCAGTTCCAGCAGGCGAAATTTTAGAGTTTGTCAAAAAGAATTTAGCACCAGAAGCGGGACTAGATATCGAAATAGTTACATTCAATGACTTTGTGCAGAATAATACAGCTTTGAAAGATGGTGTGATTGATGCTAATTATTTCCAGCATATTCCTTTTATGGAGGACTATGGCAAGAAACATAATTTTGAAATGTATGCTTTTACGCCGCAAATTCATTTAAATCCCGTGGGACTCTTTTCTAAAAAATATAAGTCCCTTAATGATGTACCTAACAAAGCTCTAGTAACAATTCCTGATGATCCTAGTAATGCTCATCGGGCTTTAAAAGTCTTAGAATCATCAGGATTAATCAAACTTAAAGAAAATGTTCGTCCGGCGAGTCCTAAAGATATTATTGCTAACCCCAAAAACATCCAAATTAAAGAAATACCAGGAGCGCAAGCAATTCCGAGTTTACCTGATGTGGATTTAGCCGGAGTTACAGGTAATTGGATTGTGCAAGCTGGATTAAAAACCGATAAAGATGCTTTAGCTTTAGAGACTGCTAAAGACCCAATTTATGCGGTGACTGTCACAACATTAAAAGGTAAAGAAACCGACCCCAGAGTGCAGAAACTCTATAAGTTGTTGCGGGACGATAAAGTCAAACAATTTATTAGAGATAAATACCAAGGTGCAGTAATTCCCATCCCTTAATTTTCATTACTTGCAATTAAATCAATGACTTTGCTTAACAACATCAATCGTCGGTTTTTTCTCTTAGCAGTTGTCTCTTTTACAGCTTCTACTGTTTTTACTAGTTGTAGTTCAGCGCAAAATAATTCTGCTAATACAAATACTAATCCATCTGCTACCCCAGCCTCTAACACAACAACAACAGCAACCAAAGAAAAAATTAAAGTTGGAGTTTCACCAGTTCCAGCCGGAGAAATTTTAGAGTTTGTCAAGAAAAATCTCGCACCACAGGCGGGATTAGATATTGAAATTTTCACCTTTAGTGACAGTGTACAAAATAACTTTGCGCTGAGAGATAAACAAATTGATGCTAATTACTTTCAACACGTTCCTTTTATGGAGGATTTTGGCAAGCAACATAATATTAAAATGGTGGCTTTAAATCCGCCGATTCACTTAAATCCAGTGGGTGTATATTCCAAAAGACACAAATCTTTGGCAGAAGTGCCGAAAAATGGCACTGTGATTATCCCTGGTGATATTAATAATGCTCATCGGGCTTTGAAGGTAATTGAAGAAGCTGGATTAGTGAAATTAAAAACTACTGCTAAAGGTTTAGTTAGTCCTAAAGATATTGCCGAAAATCCTAAAAACTTACAAGTCAAAGAAGTACCAGCGACTCAAATGATTCCTTCGCTTCCTGATGTTGATTTAGCTGTGATGACGGGTGCAACAGTGCTGGCAGGAGGACTAAGAACAGATAAAGATGCCTTGGCGTTAGAATCCAGTAAAAATCCGATTTATGCGGTGACAGTGACAACATTACAAGGGCAGGAAAATGACCCCAGAATTCAAAAACTTTATAAGTTGTTACGGGATGATCAAGTCAAACAATTTATTAGAGATAAATATCAAGGCGCAGTGATTCCCATTCCTTAAAAAATAGTCATGATTAATTGTGGGGTAATTCTGAAATGATCACATTTACTGATGTTCGCAAAATTTATCACCAAGGTACTCAAAAAGTTGTCGCTTTAGATGGAGTTAGCCTGTTTGTTAAACCAGGCGAAATTTTTGGCGTTTTAGGTCAAAGTGGCGCAGGTAAAAGTACATTAATTCGTTGTGTCAATCAACTAGAAAAACCAACATCAGGTTCAGTTGTGGTTGATGGACAGGAAATCACAAAATTGTCGGGAGATAAATTACGTGTCGCCCGTCAACATATTGGCATGATTTTTCAACACTTTAATTTACTAAGTTGCAGAACAGTGGCGGAAAATATTGCTTTTCCTTTGGAAGTGATGGGTCTGAGTAGGCTACAACGTCGGGCTAAGGTAGAAGAATTAATTTCACTGGTGGGTTTGCAAGGTAAAGCTGATGCTTATCCGGCGCAACTGTCTGGGGGACAAAAGCAACGGGTAGGTATTGCTAGGGCTTTGGCGGGAGAACCGAAAGTTTTATTGTCTGATGAAGCGACATCTGCACTTGACCCGCAAACAACTAGGTCGATTCTGGACTTGTTACGTGATTTGAATAAGCGTATGGGTTTGACAATTTTACTCATTACTCATGAAATGGGTGTGGTCAAGCAAATCTGCGATAGTGTGGCGGTACTCAATGCTGGCAAAATTGTTGAAAAGGGATATGTGAGTGATTTAATCGCTAGACCGGAATCATTTCTCGCCCAAGAAGTTTTTCCCCGTCGGAATGGTTATAGAGCAAAACCTGGTGCTGTCCTCGCCACGATCGCCTTTGCGGGAGAACAAGCCAGTCAGCCGATTTTCGCCACCTTAGCCCGACGGTTTGATGTGGATGTCAATATCCTGAGTGGGAGTGTGGAGACAGTAGGCGATCGCCGAGTTGGTCAATTCCACATTGAATTAGCAGGACAAAAGATAACGCAAGCTTTGAACTATTTACATGAAGCCGAATTTGAAGTGGAAGTACATTGATCATGGCTAGTTTAACAAAAACCTATCAAGGCACGATCGCCCCTGCATTTTAGAGCTAGAAACATACATTATTAAAGTATTCAGTAATTCGGAAAATGGGAATCAACCGCCGCTATTTTTTACTTGCCACAGTCACTGCGATCGCATCTATTTCTTTTGCTAGTTGTACACCAAAACAGCCTACTTCTACTGGTCAATTGGTGAGTCAATCAACCAAGACAACATTACTCAAAGTTGGTTCTCGCAATACCACCACAGAAGATGTTTTAAAATTCATTCAAAAAGAAATAGCCCCCAGTCACGGTTTAGACTTTCAAATTGTGACTATTGCTGATTCTGTCAAAATTAATGATGCTCTTAAAAATGGCGAAATTGATGCTAACTTTTTCCAACATGAACCATTTATGAGACAAGCTGCTAAAAGACTTAATGCTGATTTTGTCATGTTAAATCGCAGCTATACCACCATCACAGGGCTATATTCAAAAAAAATCAAAACAAAATCCCTTAAGGACATTCCTACTGGAGTAACCATCGCTATTTCTAACGATGATAGCAATCAGGATCGGGCTTTAAAATTTCTCAAACAAATTAACTTAATCAATTTAAAAGAAAAGTCAGGGGAGTATTACAGCGTCAAAGATGTAATTAAGCATCCCAAAAACCTGCAAATTCAAGAATTAGATAATTACGCGATCGTCAGAGCATTGGATGATGTCGATTTAGCCGTGACCTCGGCATCTTTTTTAGTCCAAGCAAAAGTATCCCTAGACCCAATTGTGTTAGACGAAATTGGTATGGCTAACAAAAATTATGCAGTGGGTTTAGCAACTGTACAATCAAAAGTAAATGATCCAAATATCCAAAAGCTAAATCAATTGGTGGTCGATCCCAAATTGAAAGACTACATCAATAACTATCTCAAAGGGACGATCGCCCCTGTATTCTAAACATGATATGGAGGGATAATGAGCAGAACTAAGCAATTAAAATTAGGTGCATTCATGCGCCCCGTCAGCATCCATACAGGTGCTTGGCGTTATCCAGGAGCTATACCTGATGCTAATTTCAACTTCCCAGCACTGAAAAAATTCATCCAAAAACTCGAAGCAGGCAAGTTTGACGCATTCTTCATGGCAGATCACTTAGCCGTGCTGAATATGCCCATAAATGCCCTGAAACGCAGTCATACTGTTACCTCCTTTGAGCCATTTACCCTGCTTTCTGCCCTCTCTACCGTCACCGAAAACATCGGATTAGTAGCTACAGCTTCTACAACTTATGATGCGCCTTTTCATATTGCGCGTCGCTTTGCCTCTCTTGACCATATTAGTGGCGGTCGCGCTGGCTGGAATATTGTCACCACAGCCAATCCAGACGCAGCACTCAATTTTGGTTTAGAAGAAGAGATAGAGCATGATGAACGCTACCGTCGGGCGAGGGAATTTTATGATGTGGTTACAGGGCTTTGGGATTCCTTTGCTGATGATGCTTTTGTTCGGGATGTGGAAGCCGGGATTTATTTTGACCCCGAAAAGCTTCATGTTCTGAATCACAAAGGTAAATATCTCTCGGTGCGGGGGCCATTAAATATTGCAAGACCCGTGCAAGGCTGGCCTGTAATTGTCCAGGCTGGTGCATCGGAAGCCGGACGACAATTAGCCGCCGAAACTGCCGAGGCTGTGTTTGCGCCTGCTGGTAATTTGGAGGCTGGCAAAGCATTATTTGCAGATATCAAAGGACGGGCGAAAGCAATTGGACGTGACCCAGATAGTATCAAAATTTTACCTGGTGTTTTAGTTGTGGTTGGGGAAACCGTCGCCGAAGCGCAAGCAAAGCGCGTTTATTTAGATAGTCTTGTGCATTATGACAGTGGAATCGCTAGTTTAAATGGTGCGCTGGGCTACGATGTTTCCGGTTTTGACCCTGATGGCCCCTTACCAGAAATTCCGCCAACCAACGCCGGACACTCTTCACGGGAAAGAGTCATCGCCTTAGCACAGCGTGAAAACTTGACCATTCGACAACTAGCGCAACGTGTTGGCAGTTACGGCGGTTTAGCTTTTGTGGGAACACCCCAGACCATCGCCGATGAGATGGAGCAATGGCTGAAGGAAGAAGGCTCGGACGGCTTTAATATTATGTTCCCTTATCTGCCGGAAGGGTTGAACGATTTTGTTGACAAGGTTGTGCCAGAACTCCAAAGCCGGGGAATTTTCCGTACCGAGTATGAAGGAACAACCTTGCGGGAAAATTTGGGACTCCCCCGCCCCGCTAACCGTTTCTTTCAAAAGACAGTAGTATAAGTATAGTCTCAATAGGGGGATTAAGATATGATTATGTTATGCAAGAGTGCGATCGCCAAAATTCCCCATTTACTATTCGTGCAGCTTCTCCAACTCTAGTTTAGTTATACAAGTTCCAAACATTTTGGCTTTCCTCTGCCATCTCTTGGCGTAAATTTAAAGGAAGTAATACTTCAACTTTAGAACCTAAAGCACGCAACCATCGTAGTACATAATAGTCGTTAACTCGATAATCGACTTGGTAATAAGCATCGGTGCTTGGACGAGATTCGAGAATTTCTAAAATAACCTTTTGATGTTTTACATTTGGAGTATTTTGTTTAATTAATCTAGCAACCATTTGGTAATCAATCATTTTAAAAGCATCATGAATGCTAATACCTTGGATAAAGCGGTTGTGAAAATCGCGTTCAAAGCGCAATATCATTAACTCTTTGTCTTTATAAAAATCACATCCCCAAACTTCTTTTAGCTTAGTATTTACAGTTTTTGGGGTTGGTAATTTGTTATTACTATATTGTTGTCTTAATAATTGTGGTACACGAGTATCTGTCCAATCTAGGGTTTCTATATGTTGAGATATTATCCTATCTAAGCGATATTTGTACCAATTAATTTCGCCTGTTGGGGTAGTACCGTAAGCACATAAATATTTAGCCCTTTCCATAAAATAAATACAAACAGGGTAAACAGCACACTCTTTTTGTAAGTTTAGATGTGCGCTGTAGTAAGTCAGAAGTATAGGAAGAATTTCTTGTGAGTTCCAAAGTGACTGTAGTTCACTTTGAATTTCATCCACTGCATCTTGTATGGGACTTGATTCTGGTACAAGATAATCAACATACATAAATACACGATGATTATCTTCATCTACCTGTTCTGAAAATTCTTCAGCTAGTAAAGGTAAACTGGGGTCAAGAAAACTGAACATACCTAAAGTTTCTGCTAAATAAGCTTGATTTTTATGGCTAACAGCAAATTCTAAGCACGGCAATTTTTCGACTCTCCGATAATATTTACTTCTCCCTGGCGTAGAATCTAATCTTTGTAAATACCTGCGACTAACCAATAAATCTAAATCACTTTGCAATGACTTCCTAACTTGAGCAAAGAGACGTTCTTCTAGTAGCTTTTCTAAATCAGAATTAGATATTGATATTTCTGTTTTTAGATAATATTTCCATTTATCTATAGGTACTTCCAATTCTTGCAGCCATTGTCCGATAGTTTTGCTACAAGCACAGTTTGAGTCTTGGTGATTTAGAATATCCTGCTTATTCTCATCTTGATGAGTTGTACTAAAAAAAGCTTTACGCCAATCATTATAAGTAAAATTACTTATAATTTTCGTATATCCTTTGTCGCTATAAAGCCAATGTAGAAGTGTCCATAGGCGGATAGCACGGGTAAGATTTTGACTCTGCTCTAAAGAACCTTTGGCTAGTTGTTTTAACAGTTGTGGGGATGGGTAATCAGTAAAACGCAGATTCACAGTGGCTAAATACGTCTGAGCTACACTTTCTAGGTTAGCAAGTATTGGAAAAGGGTATTTCCGATACTGTGTAATACTAGGGGGAGATTTTTACAACTGATACCTCACCCCTATGAATACATCTAAGTTTGAGCCGTATAAAGTTGAGCATCTATTTTTGCTGGTTGGTGAAAACCCCCTACCTAATTACGTAGCTGCTAAATTGTTGCTTCACCAGGGTGGAACTGCGTATTTGGTGCATACGACAGATACCTTCGATGAAGCCAAGCGGCTAAAAACGAGTTTTGATAACGAGCCTGAAAACAAGTTTAGTGTGAAATTTCTACCACTGAATCAGTATGAGTCAGATGCTTACTACATTCAAAAAGAAATTAACGCCAAGTTAAAGACCATCAACAACGGGAAAATAGGGCTAAATTATACAGGTGGTACAAAAGCCATGTCCGCACACTCTTACCGGACGTTGTTTTATGAGGAAATTCAAGATACGCAAAATACAACTCATAAAATCTACAGACGACGTAACGGTATTATTTTTAGCTATCTTGACGCTCGTAAGTTAGAAATATGTATAGATAAGGAAGATAACGAACGAGAGCGTTTAAAAGTTACACCAGATACGCTGGAATTAAAGCTGGAAACTCTTTTTCAATTACATGGATTAAGGTTACAAAAGCGTCCTACTAAAGAAACACAATTACTAGAACTAGCTGAAGAACTTGTCAAAGTGTTTGCAGATAAGGCGAAAGAAAAACAGTGGTTTGATTGGTATGAAAAGATATTTTGTGAACAAGCACGCAAGAAAAATAAGAACCGAGATTGGAAGTCTCCTACTGAATTATCTAAATTATTACTACCTTTAGACCAATTACCATTAGCAATAATAGAAGTATTTGGGGAAGTACAATTACTAACTAGTAAGAATCAACTTGCTTTAGCACAAGTCACAAACCTTAACATTTTTTCAAAAATTGAGAAATTTTGTGAATGGTTGGATGGGATATGGCTAGAGCATTATACATTACAACAAGTCAAAAATATTGCGAATAGTCAATCTCTAAAAGACTACGGATTCGATTTTGAAGGTATTCCTAATCAATCTAAAGATAAATTTCAATTTGATGTCGCTTTTACACGCGGTTATCAGCTTTTTGCAATTTCTTGCACAACTGCTAGAAAGAAAGATATATGTAAGGGTAAACTTTTTGAAGCATATTTAAGAGCCAGACAAATGGGAGGGGACGAAGCAAGAGTCGCGTTAATTTGCTGTTCTGATGAACCAGATACTCTCAAATCAGAAATTGCAAATACACTTTCCAGTAAAAAAATTGCTGTTTTTGGACGTGCAGATTTACTAGATTTATCTAGCAAGATTGTTAATTGGATTAGTGAAAATGACAAGGAAGCAAAATGACACAATTTACTGTTACTGTAATTGATACAACTGGCAAGCAAAATTATATCTTCAATACCAACCGGCTGCGTGAAAATATTGGAGCTTCATTTCTTTTATCCCAAGCGACAAAAGAATGGGTTGAAGACATCCTAGAAACTAACTTTGGAGTTCATAAAACTCGTCAAAAAGACCCGATTGATACTAGCGGACTTAATGCAGAAGTAATTTATGCAAATGGTGGTAATGCTCTGATAGTGTTTAAATCACGGGAAATTGCTATCAAATTTACTCGGATATTGAGTAAAAAGGTTTTAACCGAAGCATCAGGGGTAAATTTATTAGTTGCTCATGCTGATTTTGATTGGGATAAAGATAATTTATATGAAATAGTTGAAGACTTGAAAAAGAATGAGATAGAGCGTCAAAAATATGAGCGTATACATTCTGCACCATTATTAGGTTTAGGTGTTACAGCTAGTTGTAATTCAACTCAACTTCCTGCTGTTGATATAAGTGATAGAGATAAGGAAATCAATGATGATGACGATGAAGGAAAAGAAAGATATTTAATTTCTACTGAAGCAAAACAGAAATTAAAAGCTGTTAAAAAAGCCAATCAAAAACTTCAGGACATTTTCTCGGAAGTAGTTGACCAAAATATTTATCAATTTCCGTACCGAACTGATAATCTAGGTCGTTCTGAAGGCGAATCTAGCTATGTAGCCGTTGTCCATATTGATGGTAATGGGATGGGAGATAGATTTAAAAATTATGGTAAGGATAGAGAAAATCGAGATTACATTAATGCAATGCGAAGGTTCTCTGACAGTGTTGATGTAGCAGGTACTAATGCACTTAAAGCTGTGGCTGAAACTCTCATAAAAAAGATTGAATTAGGAAGAGTTATTGGTAAATTGGGAGAACTTGAATTAAAGAAACATAAGGAAGGTAATATATTCTATCTTCCTCTTCGTCCTTTAGTTTATGCAGGCGATGATATTACCTTGCTCTGTGAAGGTAGACTAGGTTTAGAATTGGCGGCGTTATTTTTACAAAAATTTGAAGAACAAGAAGTCAGTGACGGACAACCTTTAACAGCTTGCGCTGGTGTTTGTGTCGTTAAAACTCATTATCCTTTTTCACGAGCTTATAAGATGAGTGAAGATTTATGTAGTAAATCAGCAAAGAAATTTGTGAAATATGAGCGAGAAAAATATGACTCAGATTATTTCTCCGCAATTGATTGGCATTTTGCAGCTAGTGGTTTACTAGGTTCAATATCCGAGATTCGTCAGCGTGAATATCGAGTAAAAGATAAAAATTGGCAATTAGAAATGCGTCCATTACGGTTAGAGAATCAGGATGAATGGCGTACTTGGTCAGGTTTAGTTCAAGTTATTAAGGAGTTTAAACAGGGAGATGAATGGAAAGGGCGCAAAAATAAAACCATGACATTGAGAGAGGTGCTACGGAAAGGTTCTACTGATGCTGTAGCACAATTTCTACTAACTTATAAATTACCAAATTTACCATCGTTTACAGATTTATCGGGACAAAATGAAACAATAATCAAACAAGGTTGGGTAAATGATAGGTGTGGTTACTTTGATGCTATTGAAGCTATGGATTTTTATTTAGGAATAGAAGGTGATTAAATGATTATATATAAATTAAAAATCACACTTTTGAGTGATACAACTTTTGGTAGGGGTGATGGTGTCGCAGGTGTGATTGACCAAGAAGTAGAGCATGATGCTTATGGTTTTCCTTACTTACGCGGACGGACATTAAAAGGGTTATTAAGTGAAGAAGCAGATAATTTAATAGGTGTCCTACCAGAAGATATTTCTTCTTATTGGGAAAATATTGCTTGTACTCTATTCGGTATACCTGGTAGTTCTTTAGAATCAATAGGTATCATGCACGTTGGTGATGCTTGTTTACCAGAAGATTTACGCACAGCAGTAGCTTGGCAAATTAAGAATGAAGAATTAACGAGCAATGAAATCCTTGATTCTTTAACTACAATTCGCCGTCAAACTGCTATTAACTCTCAAATAGGTGTAGCTGAGGAAGGTAGTTTGCGCTCATTTCGGGTAGTTATACGTCAACTGGAATTTCAAGCAGATTTAATTTTTGAAACTCAACCCAGTGATGAAATATTATCTCTTTTATCTGCAAGTACATTAGCTTTAAGACGCATAGGAAGTGGACGTAACAGAGGAAGAGGTCATATCAAATGTACTTTACATTATATTTCTGGAAAAGATATTACCCATGATTATCTAAACTTATTTGGCAAAGTTGAGGAGAAAGTCTAGTGAAAGTAATTACTGTGTCATTACAAACTCAACAACCACTACTTGCAACTTCATTTGAGGGTGATCCAAATAGTGATGTTTCTTATTCCTATATTCCCGGTAGTATGATTCGGGGTGCTGTAATTGGACGGTACATGAAACAGCATGGTTTATCAGAATTAGATTTAGCTAAGGATGAAGTGAAGCGGTTGTTTTTTGATGGAAATAGTACCTGTTATTTAAATGCTTACTTGCACAGTAACGAAGGTAAACGCACTCTACCAATTCCTCGTTCTTGGTTTAAGGAAAAAAATGCAGAATTAACTGAGGAATCTACTGTAACGGTTTATGATTTTAGCTTTGAAAGAGGAGACGAACCAGAAAGTCCCAAACCTGTTGGAGAAGGTTTTTGGACTACGGAGCGTGGCAGTATAAATTATTATACGGAAACGCGACGGATTAATATTCATAATCGACGCGATCGCAAAAAAGGACGTTCGACTAAACTACAAGGAGAAGGAGAAATATTTCGTTACGAAGCCATAGATAGCGAACAGACTTTTCAAGCAGTAATTTTGTGTAGTAATGAAACTGATGCTCAATTCATCAGAGAGTTGCTAACTATATCACCAGATATTTGGCTTGGTGGTTCTCAAAGTGCAGGGTATGGACATACTAAAATCACTCATATCAGTAATATCATTGATGCTGCTGACTGGAACGAAGTCAATATTTCTGGAGATGATGATGATAGAAGCGAGAGAGATTTCTTGACGGTTACACTCTTGAGTAATTTGATATTACACGATGACTGGGGTCAATATGCAATAATTCCACCGTCTACAAAACACGAAATACCTGCACCACTGACACGAGAACTACAAAAAATTTTAGGCTTAGAACTTCAGCCAATCAAATGCTTTACTAATTCTACTATAGTTGGTGGATTCAATCGCAAATGGGGATTACCTCTACCGACTGTTCCTGCATTTACATCTGGTAGCATTTTCGTTTTTGAAATAGATAATTCTGATTTAACACTAGAAAAAATTAAAGCAATAGAACTTAGAGGTATTGGCGAAAAAAGAGTCGAAGGTTTTGGTAGAGTTGCTATTAACTGGTTTAAGGAAGAAGAATTTACCCTCAATCGACCAAATAAAAATACCAGCAATAATTTACCTGAGCTACAAACAGAGATATCACGTACATTAGCCGCACAAATGGCTGAGAGAATGTTGCACAAAAAGATAGAAGAAGCTTTACAAACATATCTAGGAATAAATTCAATCAAAGGTGATATTACTAACAGTCAACTTTCTCGACTAGAATTGTTAGCCAGAGAAGCTATTGCAACAGGTAATTGTGACTTGGTTTTATCACTTATAAATAATAGTAGTCCGTTTGAAAAATTAAAAATAGGCGAAAATAATCTGTCTTTTAAAGAGCAGCTTGAGAACTGGTTAAACAATCCAAATTCTTGGACTTGGATGAGTAATCAAGAAGAGAAAAAAGTAAAAATTGCTAACGTAGAACGAAGTATTAGTGACGAATTAGCCATAGAAAGTAAACTAGCAGAGAAATACACATTAAGGTTAATTATGGCACTAGTGAAGAAAGCAACAAAGGAGAAAATTAGATGAATTATCAACGTCTTAAAAGCCGCAATCAACGCTTGATTAGTGAACGTATAATTATCAAAGGAACTTTAATTTTAGATACACCCACTGGTTTAGGAAGTGGTGATCAGGATGGAAATGTCGATTTAGTAATTTTACGAGATACTATAGAAGATAAAGCATTGCTCATGGGTTCATCTATTACAGGAGCTTTAAGGAATTATTTAAGAGAAGTTGAAAATGGCTATGATGCAACAGAAACATCATTATTATTTGGTAGCGATCGCAGTGATAATGATGGTGAACAAAGTCCATTAATTGTCAATGATTCATTAAGTAGTGAATTAATCAAAACTGAGTTAAGAGACGGAGTGGAAATCAACAGTAGCACAGGAACAGCAGTAGATAAAAAGAAATATGATTTAGAACTATTAGAAGCTGGTACTAAATTTGAACTTTACTTTGAATTATTAGTAAGAGCAAAAGATAACCGCGAGCAATTAATTAGAGAATTATTCATTGTTTTGCAAGGATTAGAAAACAGTGAAATTTCCATAGGAATAAAAAAAAGACGCGGATTTGGTCGCTGTCATGTAATAAAATGGCAAGTATGGCAATTTGATTTACAAAAACTCGACCAGCTAAAAGAATGGTTGAATTTTGAACATTGGAAAACAGATTTACTTCCAACGTATAACATTTATCCAACAATAGTAGAAGCATTTCAAAAAGCAGGAATTAAGATAAAACCAAATTGGAAAGATAAAAGAAATCGTCTTACAATCCAAGCAATCTTTACCCTTGCAAGTCCCTTATTAATTCGTTCCTACCAAGCTGATACTAATAAAGCTCCCGATGACGTACATCTCAAATCCCGACGCAATGGTGAACTCAAACCAATTTTATCCGGTACTAGTTTAGCTGGTGTCTTGCGTCATCGAGCCGAACGAATTGTGAATACCCTAGCTGAAAATCATCAAATAGTAAATGAGCAGATAATTAATGAGCTATTTGGTTTTGTCGAAAAGAAAAAAGATAATTCTGATTCAGCTTCTCAAAACGACAATCAAAAAGCACAAGCTAGTCGGTTAGTAGTCGATGAAAGCATAATTAAAGAAACCAACGATTTAGTTCAAACGCGCATTGCGATTGATAGATTTACTGGTGGTGCATTACATGGTGCATTATTTCAAGAACAACCAATTTTCGCCAGTGATCAGACAGAAATAGAATTAAAAATCGAATTACGCAAACCAGAAAAATATGAAATTGGCTTACTGATTTTATTACTGAAAGATTTATGGACTGGTGATTTACCCGTAGGTAGTACAAGTAGCATCGGACGGGGAAGATTACAAGGTAAGGAAGCAACGATTAATTGGTATACAGATGTTCCCAAAAAATGGAAATTTAAACTTAAGGATAACAAATTGCAAGTCGAGGATTTGCTGAATAAAAAATCTTCTTTCAATAAAATCCAAGCTGAATTAAATAATTTAGTAACAGAACTTGTAAATCAGGTAAAACAGTATGAATAAACCAGATTGTCAAATCCTGGATGATATTCAAGCCATCTCTAATACTAGTGACTTACGTGCATGGATAAGAGCAAAAGTTCAGTCTTCAGAATCTAGCTTAAAATATCTCTTAGTTCATGCAGAAGATGGTGTCATCTGGGGATATTTTGATTTGGAAGGTAATTTAATTACAGCGACTGAACCTGAAGAATTATTTTCTCAATATAAATTCCCATTTTTTAGATATGAAACCTTACAACAAGGTCGAATTTTTGGTGATAGTCAAGAAATCATGTTTTGGAGAACTGAAGATGGTTTAAGAGCTATTAATATCAAAGATGATCAAGATACAGAATTTATTACCGAAAAACAAATTCTTTGGGGAACACAAGCAGAAGAAGTTAAAGATAAATTTACTTTAGTTTCAGATGGTTCTCAAGGTTTACGTCATGCTGTACCTTTACTAAACATTGAGTTTGATAGAACTAAAGAATTATATCGTCCTCTGTATCTTGTTGTTCGTAATTATATTGATGATGACGAAAAAACAGGTTTAGCTCGAATTTCTCTTAGTCGGCTTGTATCACTGAAATCAAGGAAGGTTATTGATGAAAAAGCACATTCGTAAAATTCAAACTCATCGGCAGGCGATCGCACCTTACAATTTTGTCGAGCTACCTGATAAAATAGTGACATCAGAATTAGAACCTAATGGCAAGCTACGCGATAATAACCGCTATTATTCAGATAGGCATACTGGCAGAATTGAATGCACATTAACAACTTCGTCACCACTCTACATTCGTTGTGGATTAACCCAAGAAGAATTTAAAGATGGTAAAGAAGCAAAAAATGTACCAGATTTTTATTACATTGACCCAATCACTAAAAAACCCGTACTTCCTGGTAGTAGCTTGCGAGGAATGCTACGGAATTTAATCGAAATTATTACTTTCAGCAAGATATCTCAAGTCTCAGACTTTCGGCGATTATTTTTTCGTGCTGTTGCCACCTTACCTAAAGATGATTCCCTAGCACAAGCATACCGACAATATATAGATTCCAGTAAGGTAAAAGCTGGTTATCTCAAACGTGATGGTGATACCTGGAAGATTACACCAGCTAAGGAAATTAAAGTCAACAATTCTTTAACATCATTCGCTTGGGTAAAAGAAGAAGATTTATCATCTGCTGATTTTCCTGAATTAAAGAGATTTGATGATTTAGATTATCTACCACAATATTTACCAATTAGTTATCAAAGAATTAAACCTAAGAGACGATATATAGCTGAAGATGTTACTATTCCCAAACGATACCCACTCAATCAAGGTACATTAGTCACTAGCGGAAACATGAAGGAAACTTCTGACACTGACAGTGAAAGCATACGCACATATCACTGCGTTGTATTTGCTCCTAATCCTAATCCTAATAAAACATACATAATTGATTCAGAAGCAAAAGATCATTATTTGAATGCTTTAACTGACTTTCAGAAAAAACCTCCTTTTGACGACAAATTAGGAATGTTGCAAGAAGGCCGTCCTGTATTTTATTGTCAACCACAACAAGGAAATATCGTGACATTATTTGGTTATAGTCCCTATTTCCGCATTCCCTACTCTCCCAATGGTGATGGTAAAGCGGCGACAGTTGTAGATTTTATTCCAGAACATTTACGAGATGATTCTGTAATTGATATTGCTGAGGCAATTTTCGGTTTTGTCAGACGTACTCAACAACCTGAAGGTAAAGAACAAAGTCGTGCAGGTAGAATTTCTGTGAGTGATGCAACTTGTGAAACTCCTTTAGATCAAGTATTTATGAATCAAGGTATAATCACTCCCAAGATTCTTGCTAGTCCTAAGCCTACTACATATCAGCATTATCTAGTGCAACCAGAAGAAACTAATGCTGACAAGTCAAAACTTAAACATTATGCAAGTCAACCTACAGAAGAAACTGTAATTCGTGGACATAAACTATATTGGCATAAAGGAAGTAATCCTGATATTCAACATCCTAAACCTGATAAAAATGAAGATACTCAAACTCAGATTAAACCAATTAACCCAGGTGTTACATTTAAATTTACTATCCGTTTTGAAAACTTAACTAACGTCGAACTTGGTGCATTAATCTGGATTCTTGATATTGCTCAAAATGATAATTACCGCCTTTCACTAGGAATGGGTAAACCTTTGGGTATGGGAGCAGTAAAAATAGCAAGTAGCTTATATTTAAGTAAAAGAAAAGCCCGATATAGCAAGTTATTTAACAATAACAATTGGGAAATAGCAGAAGACCTAGATGATAACCCAGATTATCAACGGGTGTTTGAAAATTATATTCTTCAAGAGCTTAGACAAACAGGAAAGTTTCAAGATATACCCAGGATTCAAATGCTTTTAAAAATGCTGAGTTGGCAAAGTCCCTCAGCATCAAAAACTCGCTATATGGAAATTGAACGAGAGCAAAATCCACTAGATGGCGAACCTAATGAATATAAAAATCGGCGCGTCTTACCAACTCCTTTAGATGTATAAATTCATGCGAGTTTGAATACTAAATATTACAGCTTCAGCTTTCTATAATTCTCTAAGGCTTTATAGAAAGTATTTTTTTATACTTGATTCATTAAGTCTACCTGTTTCACCACTGTAATCAATGAGATTGACAACCTATGAAAAATTTGGGAATATCAATCTACGGTAATTCGATAAATTTTTGGTAGTTTGCTGTTGATCTTAAAAGTTGGTCGTTGGAATAGCTTTGGAAGTGGAAGTATTCGTCAACTTTGGAAAGACGAAGCGGTATTGACGCGTGAACTAATAGAGATAGATTCGTAGAGCATTCGCAATGTCCCAAGAACAGCCTCACCACTTATTAAGACAAATTTTATACAAGATAGAAAATTCGGAGACAGAAATAATGATTAAAAGTCCAGAGAAAATTACGGATAGGACAATCCAATTTTCATCTCCTGTAACTGCCAATTCTCCTGAATTGCAAGCTTTGTTTGATTTTATTGCTCTGGGAGCAAGTGAACGCGATCGCGATCGCATCCTGCCGTTTGATGTGGTTGAATTAATCCGGCGTTCTCGGTTGGGTGCATTGCGAATCCCCGTTGCGGAAGGTGGCGGTGGTAGCACGGCGCGGGAATTATTCGAGGTGGTGATTAAGTTAGGCGATGCTGACCCGAACGTGGCTCACATTGTGCGGAATCATTTTTCTGTCACAGAGCGAATTTTGCGCTCAGAACGCACCGAAAGAAATCGTCGCTGGCTAAAGGAAGTAGTTGATGGGGCAATTATTGGCCTCGCTTCCACCGAATTAGAAGTTAAACGGGCTGGCGGTGGTCAAGTCGTGAATACAAAATTAACACCCGATGGCGACGGCTATCGTCTGAATGGCACGAAATATTACAGCACTGGCAGCCTTTATGCAGACTTGATTTTTGTGCGGGTACTAGTACCAGATGGCACTACGGCGTTTATTCTCATCCCGACAAACCGTGATGGGATTGAGCTTGTAGATGATTGGGATGGCTTTGGTCAAAGGCTTACAGGCACAGGAACCACTAACTTCACGAATGTCCGTGTCGAGAAAAGTGAAGTGTTTTTTGAGACAGACACAGACAAAGACAATTTGCCATACAATATCATCCCCCAATTATTTTTGACGGCAATCAACGCTGGCATTATTCGTAGCGTGCTGCGTGATGCCACAAACCTCGTTCATAAACGTCCTCGGACTTTTTACCATGCCGTATCCGAGCAAGCAGCAGACGACCCCATCTTACAGCAAACCGTCGGACAAATTGCGGCTAATGCCTTTGCAGCAGAAGCGATCGTTTTAGCCGCCGCCGATGGACTCGATCGCCTGCCTGCGGCTAAAGCCCAAGGTGAAGAAACAGAAACGGCTGTAGCGTTAGAAACTTCTTTGAATGCAGCCAAAGCCAAATTAATTGTTGATGATTTAGCGTTACGTTCAGCTACCCTACTATTTGAAGTTGGCGGGGCTTCGACAACCAAAAAAAGCTCAAACTTTGACCGTCACTGGCGCAATGCCCGTACTTTATCCTCACATAATCCCAATCACTTTAAGGCTCGTGCGATTGGAGACTATGAGATAAACGGTACGCCATTACCGCAGAGAGGATTCTTTTAGGGGTGTAGGGGTTTAAGGGTGTAGGGCTACGGTGTACATACAAATATTCGTGTAGTGCATCTGTCCCGCCTCGGAATGAATTCCGAGTCTCATAGCGCAAGTCATCTGAAGATGACTCAACTAAAAATGTCTTCTAGTCCACTTGAGTGGACTTTGGCTATGAGCCTGGAACTTTAGTTCTAGGCGGGATGTGGTTGAACTTCGATAACTTATGTGTACGTCCTAGCCTACAAAGAAAGAAATTTTAAAAGGATTTAACCATTCTATGAGCGTAATTGATACCACTGCTGTCAAAACAGAGAGAAAAGCGATGTCTGGCGACAAGCCGCTTTGCGTCTACGCCTCTCCCGCAGACTATCCCGACAGTCCATTATCTCAAGCTCTCAAACAGCCTGTACTACTGGGATTGTTCTTACCAATTCATCACGGTGGCTGGAGTTCATCATATTTACCTCGCACTACTGATTGGTCGTTTGACTACAATGCCAAGTTGACCCAAAAAGCTGAGGAATTGGGATTTGACCTCGTTTTTGGTTATTCCACATGGCAACCCAAGGGTGGACAGGGGCCGACTCGCACGGAAGCTGGTTTAGATGCTTTCATTGCAACAGCTTCTCTGGCGGGAATGACTTCGCGGATTCTCTTAATTTCTACCATTCACGTTCTTTATGGGCCTTGGCATCCCATTCATTTAGCTAAATTTGGGGCGACATTAGACCACATTTCCAAAGGTCGCTGGGGAATTAACGTTGTCACGGGACACCGGGCTTATGAGCATGAATTGTTCGGTTGGAGTCAAATCGAACACGATCGCCGCTATGAAATGGCTGATGAATTTGTCACTGTCTTAAAGAGACTTTGGTCAGAAACCGAGAACTTTTCTTACCAGAGTCAAAAAAGCTCTTGGCAATTCAAAGATGCTTACATTAGCCCTCGTCCGCTTTATGGTCGTCCTGTTTTAGTTAACGCCACTGGTTCAGATGCGGGTATTGAGTTTGCAGGTCGTCATTCTGATATTGTGTTTATCACCAGTCCGGCTGGCGGAGATATAGAGAGTGCTTTGTCATCCTTACCCGCCCATACAGCACGAGTGAAACAATCTGCGATCGCTCAAGGTAGACAAGTCCGCACGCTGCTAAATCCGTTGATTGTCCTGGGTGAAACGGAAAAAGAGGCAGAAGAATATGCCCAAGCCATTGTTGACCAGGCTGATCATGAATCAATTGCGGGACGTTCCCTTGTTAGCAGCGATGCACACGCTTGGAGAGGGCATAAAAAAGGAAATCTGCGTCATAGCGTTGGCAGTGCGATCGGTGGTAATGTGCAACTCATTGGTTCGCCAGAACAAATCACCGAACAACTTGTGCAACTCAATAAAGCTGGTGTTGATGGTTTTCAGATAGCTTTTTACGATTTCGAGCCGGATTTAGATTTATTTGGTAAGCGTGTTCTACCACTATTGAAACAGGCTGGACTTAGGTTTTAAACGCAGAGGAACACAGAGGTAAGCGCGGAGGAACGCAAAGTTTATTTGAGTCCATTCACTAAAAATTATGTTGAGAGGTGTATGAATGCAAGGGCAAGAATTACTCCAAAGTTTACTGCAAGCCACTAGTGAAACTTTTTATATGGTTGGGATATCTGCCCTAGTTGCAATCTTTTTAGGCTTGCCCTTGGGCTTATTGTTGGTAATGACTGGCCCTGGTAACTTATTAGACTTTCCCAAATTGCATAAAGTTTTAGGTGCGATCGTCAATACGGGACGGTCATTTCCGTTTATTATTCTGCTTGTCGTGTTAACACCACTCACCCGCTTAATTGTTGGTACTTCCATCGGTAGCACCGCCGCCTTAGTTCCCCTTACCCTCGCCGCCATTCCATTTTTTGGACGCATTGCAGAAACCAGCATTTTAGAAGTTGATAAGGGACTCATCGAAGCCGCCCAAGCAATGGGGTGTAATTATTGGCAAATCGTTCTTAAAGTCTTGATTCCCGAAGCTTTTCCTTCATTGATATTAGGGATGACAATTTTGATTGTGAGCTTACTTAACTCCTCCGCGATGGCTGGGGCTGTAGGCGGTGGGGGATTAGGTAATTTAGCCATTCAATACGGCTACCAACGCTTTGATGTAGGAGTAATGTTTTCTACCATTGTAGTTTTAATTGCATTAGTGCAAATTATTCAATTCTTAGGTGATTTAATTGCTCAACGTATGCGAAAACGCTAAACAAAAACCGTAAAACCATTTCTTTACAAAACTGCGCCAAACTCTCTCTTATTCTTTTCTTCTCTTCGTGTACTTTGCGCTCTACCCTGCGGGAAGCCGCTACCGCGTCTATGCGGTTCGTTTCTTATTAATCGCAACTTCACACAGAATTGGTATAAGAAATTTCCATCATCCTTCTTAATTAAAATTTTTATGAATACACGCAGATTTTTCTTAACAGCTTTAGGTTCTCTAACTGCTTCTTTAATATTTGCCAGTTGTAGCCAACCAGCAACCCAAGAATCTAATAATAGTACGCAGACAATTAGCCAAAAAGAGCAAAAAGAAATAATTAAAGTTGGCGTAACTGGTGTAGTTGCTCAGGATATCTTGAAATTTGTCAATAATAATCTAGCAGCAGCAGAAGGCTTAGAAATTCAAGTTGTTACCTTTAATGACTGGATACAACCCAACACAGCTTTGAGAGATAAGGTAATTGATGCCAATTTCTTTCAGCACAGACCATTTATGAATAATGCTGTGAAGGAATTGAAAATAAATTTAGTAGCATTAAATACAGTTTATTTAAACACACTTGGTCTTTTCTCAAAAAATCTCAAATCCGTCGGCGAAATTCCGCAAAATGCAACTGTCACAATTGCGAATGATGTCATCAATAACGACCGAGGATTGCGATTATTAGCAGCAAATGGTCTAATTAAGTTAAAAGAAAATGCTCCACAATTTGTTACCCGAAGAGATATTGCCGCTAATCCCAAAAACTTGCGAATCAAAGAAGTTGAAGGTGTACAAGTAGTCCGCGCCATTAATGACGTAGATTTTATTGTATCTTCGGCTCAAACTGTTGCGCTGGCAGGGATAGAACCTAATTCTATGGGTCAGGAAACAGCCAAAGATAAAAAATATGCGCTGGCATTCGTGACGTTGCAGGGTCGAGAAAATGAAGCCAAAATTCAAAAGTTAAATAAGCTACTCGTTGACCCTAAAGTCAAAGATTTTATCAATCAGGAATATAAGGGTAGGCTTGTACCAGTTTTTTAGCAAAAATGTCTCGCGCCAAGCTTTTATTCTCTAGTTCAGAGATAAAGAAATATTGATTTGGTTTGGGTAGTCTATCGAAAGATGGTATGCTGATTTTATTAAATACGGTAAATCGGTCGATTTAATGTATTTAAGTTGCTATCATCATCAATAATGGCTGCTTAAACTCCTAAAAATTGACATCAAGGAGTAAATTGTGGTGAATAATTACCAAGACCACCGCTTTGCGGATACAAAAAAATATTCTACTGGTAAGATATTAGCGATCGCAGTTTCTTTGATAGGATTGATCGCTTCTAGTTGCAGCCAACAAACAGCTACAAATGTCTCAGCTAAATCAGATACAACCTCAAATTCAAATACTGTTGCTACCAAAACAACAGAGAAAAACAATGTCATTCGCTTGGGCTACCAAAAAGGCGGCATTATTCCCCTAGCGCGTCAAAGAGGTGAGTTAGAGCGTCAGTTAACAGCACAAAATATTAAAGTTGAATGGAGTGGCCCATTTGACCGTTGTGCTACGCTGTTAAGTTCTCTCAATGGTAATCGAGCCGATATTGGCGGGTGTGGTGATATTCCTACCATCTCTGGAATTGCGGCGGGACAGCCTCTTTGTATTGGTTCTGTACAGCGTCCAAGTCCCGATTCGTTGGGCAGTGCGATCGTAGTTCGTGGTGATTCTCCTATTCGTAAACCTGCTGATTTAGTCGGTAAAAAAGTTGCAGTCAATCAAGGTGGTGCAGGCGAATATTTACTATTAAAAGTTTTGGAAAAAGAAAAGATTCCTAAAGAAAAAGTTCAGCGAGTTTATCTATCACCAAATGACGCTGCACCTGCGTTATATCAAGGCTCTGTTGATGGTTGGGCAGTTTGGGAACCTTATATTTCGATTGCGGAATTAGAACATAAAGCCAGAAGAATTACCACGACACACCCTGCACCGACCTACGGCATTATGGTTGTGCGCGGTGATGCAGCCAAAGAAAATCCTGTAGCAGTTAAAGCTGCTCTGACTGCTTTAAGTGAAGATGGTGATTGGCTAAATAAAAATACTAATGCTGCATCAGATTTTTTAGTTAAAGAATTAAAACTTTCGGATGCAGTAGCCAAACAAGTAACTCAAAATCGCGGCCCTGAATCTTACGTCTTTCCCAACAGTGAAGATGTTGCCAATCTCCAAAAAACGGCTGATTGGTTATTAGAACAAAAAATTATTCCCCAAAAAGTAGATATTGCTGCATCTGTATGTCCCTTGGGAACTACTGCTTCTAGGTGAGGTAGGGGGAGAAGAGAGACAAGGGAAGGGAGAAGAATTTGTGACTCATGATTAATAACTTGGAGTAAAGATATTTATGCCTGTTGAATTTATTGGCATGATTGGTACGCGAAATGCGTCAGAGTTACATAGTCCTACCGTATCAATTACGGGGGGAAGTATAGATTTAAACTATGTGCGTAACTTTGCCAAAGTTCATGAAGATGGCGGCTTTGACAGGGTGCTAGTTGGTTATAGTTCCACAGGGCCAGATGGTTTTAACGTTGTTAGTTATGTGGCTGCTGCAACAGAACGACTCAAGTTTTTACTGGCTCATAGACCGGGTTTTGTGTCTCCTTCTTTAGCCGCACGCAAATTAGCTACATTAGATCACTTTAGCAATGGTCGTGTTGCAGTACATATCATTACTGGTGGTAGTGATGCTGAACAACAGCGTGATGGTGACTGGCTTGACCATGATACTCGCTATCGTCGAACTGATGAATATCTTGATGTTGTGCGACGAGTATGGACAAGTCAAGAACCCTTCGATTATGAAGGCGAGTTTTACCAATTCAAAGGCGCATTTTCTGACGTTAAACCCTTACAGCAACCACATATTCCTATATATTTTGGTGGTGCTTCTGGTGCGGCTGTGGGTGTAGGTGCAAAGCACAGTAATGTTTATGCGTTTTGGGGAGAACCCATAGGCGCGATTAAACAACGCATTGCTGAAGTGAAAGCCGCAGCACCGCCAGGGAAAGATTTACGTTTCAGTATTTCCTTGCGTCCAATTTTGGGCGAAACCGAAGCAAAAGCCTGGGAAAAAGCCCATTATATTCTCTCGCGGATTAATGAAATCCGTGGTCAGGCTCCGGCAGTACCCGAAGCTGTGGGTTCATTGCGGTTGTTGGATTTTGCCAAAGAACGGGAAATCCACGATAAGCGTTTATGGACACCAATTGCAGCTGCGACTGGTGCGCGGGGTAATACTACAGCCTTGGTTGGAACTCCAGAACAAGTAGCAGAATCATTATTTGATTACTACAAAGCTGGGGTAACAACACTCTTGATTCGTGGTTTTGACCCTGTGGAAGATGCTCTAGCCTATGGTCGAGATGTAATTCCTTTGGTGCGTCAAGAAGTCCAACGACTAGAAAGACAAACAGCAACCGTAGCTTAAATCAGCTAAATCTATGCCTCAGACAACTGTTCTTGAACCTCTACAAGCAGACCAATGGTTTGTTGATAGCCCTGATTTGCGTGAGTTTGTAGCAACAGCTAAAGACATTATCTCTAGCACGACTCATAACCGCGCCGAAACTCTCAATACTCTAGAACCGTACTTTGCAGCACTGCTAAAAAAAGAGAACTGGCTACCAACAAATTTTGCCCAGCCAAATCCTGACAGTGGTTTAGGCGGGGGAATCGGACAATGGTTATTGTATCGTTCTCAGGATCGCTCCTTAACTATTTTTAGTTTGGTGATTCCTCCCGATGAAATTACACCTGTCCACGATCACTTATCTTGGGGACTAGTTGGACTGTATCAAGGTAAACAAGAAGAAACAGTATATCGTCGCGTAGATAACGGTGAATTAGAAGGATACGCCTATTTAGAAACGGTAGGAACTTATCAAGTGAAAACTGGGGATATTTATCATTTATTACCTCCAGATAACGATATTCACTCTGTCAAAGCTACTAACGTCTTCGCGCCATCAATCTCAATTCATGTTATGGGGAATGATACTGGTAGCATTTGGCGACATCATTATCATCCCCAACAAAATAGTGTGCGGTCTTTTCGCTCTGGATATTCCAATGTACTTTTCAAATAAAACAAGGAAAACCCACACATACCTGTTCAGCACTGGAAAAAATTATGCCAAATTTCACTAGACCCGAACCACCAGTATTTGAACGGGTGGAAGAAGAACGTCTTTATCGCAAACAACGCCTAGCAGCAGCTTTTCGTCTGTTTGGTCGTTTTGGCTTTAGCGAAGGGATAGCAGGCCACATTACCGCCCGTGACCCTGAATTTACCGACCATTTTTGGGTGAATCCCTTGGGTAAATACTTTGGTCATATCCGTGTTTCTGACTTGTTGTTAGTTGATAAAGAAGGGGAAGTGGTCAAAGGTAATGCGCCTGTAAATCGCGCCGCCTTTGCGATTCATTCCCAGGTGCATGAAGCGCGACCGGATATAGTTGCAGCCGCTCATGCTCATTCCCTACACGGCAAAGCTTGGTCAAGTTTGGGTCGTTTGCTTGACCCTTTAACTCAAGATGCTTGTGCTTTTTATCAAGACCATACGCTATTTGACGACTACAAAGGCGTAGTTTTAGATACTTCCGAAGGTAAAAGAATTGCTGAATCTTTGGGAGATAAAAAGGCTGTCATCCTGCGGAATCATGGCTTTTTAACTGTGGGTCAGACAGTAGACGAGGCGGCTTTTTGGTACATCTCTTTTGAGCGATCGGCTCAAGCCCAATTGTTGGCAGAAGCAGCTGGCAAACCACTGCCGATTGATCATGAAACTGCAAGTTTTACTCATGGTCAAGTGGGAACTCATACGGGCGGTTGGTTTAGTTTTCAGCCTCTCTATGACCGGATTGTGCGCGAAGAACCAGACTTGTTGGAATAGTCGGTGATGATTGCAGAGAAAAGGAGTGTAGGGAACAGGTAATAGGTGCGGGTGACAGGGTTAAAAGCTTTGTACTGTCTAAGTTTTATTATTTATCGATGCCCTAACCAACTTGCTTACTGCCATAACTAGAAAAAATTGCCTCCTACCTGGTTGGTGAGCGAAGTCGAACCACTGCCTTCTTTAATTGTCTTTTTATACCTAAAAATTAACGTGTCTACTAATTGGTTGCGGCAGAATTTTATTTTATCTCTGGGTTGTTTCCTGGCTTTAGCAACAACGGCTTGCTCAGAGGTTAAGTCTACCAGTCCAACAACGATCGCAGCAAATCCCACCCCCTCTGAAGTGGCAGCATCGGATACAACTCAATTACGTGTGGCTAAGTACAAAGGTGGTTGGGATTTGAGTTTAAAGTTAGCTGGACAAGATAATTTCCCCTACAAAACGCAGTTTACTGAATTTACTGGTGGCAATTTGATGGTACAAGCCATCAACGCTGGTGCAATTGACTTGGCTTCGGCTAGTGAAATTCCGCCGATTTTTGCGATTGAATCGAAAGCATCGGTCAAAATTATCGCTACTCTCAAAGGGCCGACTACTGGTCAAGTTGTGCTTGTACCCAAGAACTCAACGGCCAAAACCATTGCTGATCTCAAAGGTAAAAAAGTCGGTTACGTTAAAGCCACAACTGCCCACTACTTCTTAATTAAAATGTTGGAAAAAGTCGGGCTGACGATGAAGGATATCAATGCGATTCCGTTGTCGATACCCGATGGACTTTCGGCTTTTCGTAAAGGCGAACTAGATGCTTGGGCGACTTACGGTTACTCTATTCCCCAAGCCCAAAAAGAAGGGGCGCGGGTGTTGGAATCGGCACAAGATATTTTAAGCGGTAACTTTGTGATTATTGCTTCACCAAATGCGATCGCAGATCCACAAAAAAAAGGAGCGATCGCAGATTTCTTATGTCGCTTACAAAAATCCCAAAACTGGCGGGAATCTAACCTCAAGCAATGGTCAAAGACATATTCAACCGCCATTAATGTTGACGAAGGCATAGTTTATCAAGATGCCCAACAAGGTCAAAAACAACGCCGTCAAGAAATCCTACCTATTTCTGACGAAGCCATAGCTTCTCAACAAAAAGTTGCAGATACCTTTTTTAAAGCAGGTGTAATTCCTGCCAAGGTTGAAGTCAAACAACTGTGGGATAACAGTTTTAACGAAGATATTAATAAATGCAAATCAAACTAAGGGTGTAGGGGTGTAGGCGTATAGGGGTATAGGGGAAAAATTGCACCCTTGAACCCTAACGCCCCTACACCCTAACCCCCTTACACCCCCAATTCAGGATTAGCTAAATGTCCAAACCACCTGTTTTAGAAGCAGCTACCACAACAGCAAAATTCTTACCCAATCTGTTTGAACTTGTGGATTCTCTGGCTGCTGATTTTGCCACTCGTGCCGCTATCCATGACAGTGATAGTTCTTTTCCCTTTGAAAACTTTGATGCCCTGCACAAAGCTAGATTATTAAGTCTGACTGTACCCGTAGAGTTTGGCGGGTTAGCGGTGGGATACACTACAGCCTGTCGGGTGATTGAAAAGATAGCTAGTGGAGATGCTTCTACTGCTTTAGTGCTAACAATGCACTACTTACAACACGCTAACGCCGCCCGACACCGACGTTGGCATCCGGTTGTTTATGAAAGATTGTGTCGAGAGTCTGTGCAAGATATTGCGTTACTCAATGCTGCCCGTGTGGAACCGGAATTAGGCACACCAGCCAGAGGCGGATTACCAGCCACCATCGCTAAACGGACATCTGATGGTTGGTTAATCACTGGTCACAAACAATACACTACAGGCAGTCCGATTTTGCGTTACTTCGTAGTGTGGGCGCGAACAGAAGATGAAGAACCGCAAATAGGGAGTTTTTTGGTTCCGCGACATCTTCCAGGGATCAAGATTGTGGAAACTTGGGATCACTTGGGGATGAGGGCAACGGGCAGTCACGATTTGATTTTAGAAGATGTTGGCATTCCTTCAGAATATGCCTTGGATGTGCGTCCTTTAAAAGCTTGGTCACAACCCGACCCCTTAATGCTGGCTGCTGGCAGTTTATTGTTGAGTGCTTTGTATCAAGGTGTAGCAACAGCCGCCAGAGATTGGTTAGTGGAATATTTGAATGAGCGATCGCCTACTAATTTAGGCGCAAGTCTCGCAACTTTACCCCGCTTTCAAGTAGCTGTTGGTGAAATTGAAGCCTTACTTTATGCTAACCAGCGATTAATTTATGGTCTAGCAACAGATATTGATAAAGGTGAACCAGATCCGAAGGTAAATTTACAAGCACAAACAGTTAAATATTTAGTCACCAATAATGCAATTAAAGCCGTAGAAACTGGTTTACAACTAATCGGAAATCCGGGTTTATCGAAAAAAAATCCCCTGGAAAGACATTATCGAGATGTGCTGTGTAGTCGGATTCATACGCCACAAAATGATGTAATTTGTTCCTCTTTGGGTAAGTCAGCTTTAAAGGTGGGAGTAGGGAATGGGGAGTTGGGAGTAGTAAAGCAGAAATCAAAATAAATAGGGAGTAGGGAATGGGGAGTTGGGAGTAGTAAAGCAGAAATCAAAATAAATAAGGAGTAGGGAATGGGGAGTGGGGAGTAGGAAAGCAGAAATAGGATATGAATCTTATCTAGCAAAGTACAGATTCTCAAAATTTTATTCATGGTGAAAATATGTTTCACGAAATAGAAAGAGAATTATTAGACGGTGAATTTGGAGCAATTAACGAACATTATCCTTTAGCAGAACGGGAAGGATATAAAAGCCGTGATATTTGGGAATTACCACCACAAATATCTCCTGATGCTCAATGTTTTCCTCCACCAAAACCCAAGAAATTGGGATTTTTTAGTAAGCTAAAAGGCCTTTCTTTTACTTGGTTTCATGAACCATAAGCTGTTTGCAAAACTTAATATTAGATAAACTAATTATTAGGGTCACAAAGATTGTGATCGTCAGTACATATTTTTGGTATCAACAGATGTAAGCTGTATCTGCTGAGTAAATTACTACAAAAATTTGTGGTCAATCACTCACAACACGAAATCCTTGGGACTTATCTCACTCTTGGCGCAGTAATTAGTAAATTAGGACTTACGCAAGAACTCTCTTAAACTCTCATTCCTCCATGACCTCCCGAAGTTTGCTCGTAAGTCCTATAAATGTCTGCAACTAACTTTGGTTGTAATAAAACATTATCTTGGCATCAGACAAACGATTATTTTTCTTCCAGTACGAATCTCGCTTAAACCTCGTTTCATCCTGAAAGACCGATATGACAACAACGACTGACGCTGATTTTGCCGCACGCGAAGCGTTGCGCCTCATCGGCCCCGATCCCGAAAACTGGATACCTGATCATCCAGAGATTGACCACAATGTCACCATAGTAGGTGGTAGTGGCAGTGGTAGCACTTTTGCATTTGCGCTGCGACGTGCAGGTATTGGCCGCGTGACAATTATCGATGCAGCTGAAAACGAAGCTAATGCAGGCGTATGGCTGACACGAGCGCGGATGAAAAAGCTACGCACACCGAAAAATCTCCCAGGGCCAGAACTGGGAATCCCCGAACTGTCGTTTCAGGCTTGGTACGAGGCGCGACACGGATCTGAAGCATACGCCGCTATTGACCGCATTCCCAGAGTATTATGGGCAGAGTATCTTAGTTGGTATCGGCATTTCTTAGACATTCCAGTTCGGTATCAGACAAAGTTGGTGCGAGTTGAACCCGCCGCAGGTTTCTTTCGCCTACATCTGGAAGTGAATGGTGTCACACAGGTAGAAACCACACGTAAGATTATCTTTGCTAATGGTGTAGCTGGTACTGGTGGGGCAAACATCCCCTCTGTATTAACATCTCTGCCACGCAATTTATATGCACATACCTCGGAAGAAATTGACTTTGAGGCGTTGCGTGGTAAGAAGGTAGCTGTTTTGGGTGCGGCGGCTTCGGCTTTTGATGCGGCTGGTGTGGCACTAGAATCAGGTGCAAAGGAAGTGCATTTATTTGCACGCCGATCGCAAATTGCATCTTTGCCTGTGATTCGTGTGCGGGGTTATCCTGGAGCTTACAATAACTATTGGCAATTACCTGATGCAGCGCGGTGGTTCCAAGCTTGGCGGTTTAATCAAGTTGGCTCAACACCACCACCGGATGCGATTGAGCGAGTCACAGCCTTTGCTAATTTCCATCTGCATTTATCTGCACCGTGGAAAGAAGTGAATGCTCAAGACGATCGCATTGTGGCGCAAGTGAATGATGATGTGTTTGAGTTCGATTTTGCGATCGCGGGGACTGGCTACTTTGTCGATCCCACCAGACGGCCAGAACTAGCTGATTTTGCTCATCATATTGCCCTGTGGCGCGATCGCTACGAACCGCCAGCCGACCAACGCAACGAGCAACTTAGCACCTATCCTTACCTTGGTTCTGCTCATGAATATCTAGAAAAAGTCCCTGGTACGGCTTCTTATCTCAAAGATATTCATGTGTTTAATCCGGCTGGCTTCGTCAGTTTTGGTCTACCCATCGGCGATGTCCCCAGCATCCGGCGGGATGTGCCAGCAATCGTCTCACGCATTAGCCACGACTTATTCTTTGCTGACTGGTCACTACACGAAGCCCGAATTACCAGTGACAATGTTGCACCAGACTTTGAGCCATCACTGTATGCCAATGCCGTGTGGCAACAGCCAGCTAAGGCGGGAGTCGGCTAAATCTGCGTAGTTTTGATAATTTTCCAATAGGTATAACCTATGAGCTTCAATCATCAAGTTCTAGATAAACCGCTTGCTTATGGTTTGCCATCGGTAGAAGCTAATCTCAGCTATCTCATCCCGATGGCAGAAAAACCTGTCAACTATACTTATGAACCACCACCAGGAGTTCCCCGTACCAACGGCACTTTCCAGACTTATCAACTACCTATTTATAATGCTCGTGCCATCGCGGAAAAAATCTCTTTAGATCAGCAAGGTTTTGCCTTTAACGCCTACAATACCAGCGTCCGCGACTTTTATGATGAAGACGAAATCCGTCAAGTCTATTATCCAGAAGCCGAGCAAATACTCAAAGAACTAACGGGTGCAACTCAAGTGGTGATCTTTGATCACACTTTGCGGAATGCGGCACAATCAAAGCCCGGTGAAAACAATATTAAAGAGCCTGCCAAGCGCGTACACAACGATTTCACCGCCAAATCTGGTTATACCAGGGCTTATAAAGAGTTGGGCGCAAGAGGGATACAAGACATTGGTAGTTTATTACAAAAAAGGTTTGCCATTATCAATGTCTGGCGGGGGATTGCTCAAACAATTCAAGAGTCACCGTTGGCAGTGTGTGATGCTCAAAGTATTGCACAAAGCGACCTTGTAGCCGGAGATTTAGTATACCGCGATCGCATTGGTGAAACCTACGCAGTTACGTATAACCAAGAACACCAATGGTTCTACTTTCCGCAAATGCAAAGAGACGAACTACTGTTTATCAAATGTTTCGATTCTGCGGAAGACGGACGCGCTAGATTTGCGGCTCATACAGCTTTTGAAGATCCTACCAGTCCTTCAGATGCACCACCAAGAGAAAGTATAGAGTTGCGGACATTCGTTTTCTATCCCGATTAGTGGTGCAGCAGATTTCATCAGGGTTGTTTTCTACCTTCTGTTATACAAACTTTGGAGAATAAACATGGGTTACAAACATATTGAAGTTAAACCTACTTCTGGATTCACTGGTGCTGAAATTAATGGAGTGGATCTTTCACGTCCTTTGCAAGATGAGGTAGTTGCCGAAATTCGCAAAGCATTATTGAAGTGGAAAGTCGTATTCTTTCGCAATCAAAACATAGATCATGCTGCCCAAATTGCCTTCACGGCTCGTTTTGGTGAAGTGACCTACGCGCACCCCCACGAAGACGAGCCAATAGAAGGCTTTTCCCAAATCCTACCAATTGACCGTAGTCGCTTTGAGCGTCGCAATGGTCTACGCCGTACCAGCTACGAAAGCCGTTGGCACACCGATGTGACTGCGGTTGTAAATCCTCCTGCGGGTTCAATTTTGCGGGCGGTGAATGTTCCTAGTTTTGGTGGTGACACACAGTGGACTAATCTAGTGGCAGCTTATGAGGGTCTATCAGAACCTATACGGAAGTTAGCTGACGGATTAAAAGCCGAACATCGGTTTAATGCACGCTTACGCTTACCTAGTAACAGCAAATATGCCCAGCGTATTGCCGCTAATCCCCAAGTTTCAATTCACCCAGTAGTGCGCGTTCATCCTGAGACTGGTGAAAAAGCCTTGTTTGTGAACCCTGGCTTTACTTCACACATTCTTGATGTCTTACCACAAGAAAGTGAATTATTGCTTGAGTTATTCTTCAACCAAATCACCAAACCTGCTTACACCACTCGCTTCCGGTGGAACAATGGTGATATTGCCTTTTGGGATAACCGCGCCACCTCACATTTAGCACCCCAAGATTTAGATCATGTAGAAGTAGAGCGCGTACTCTATCGCACTACGATTACAGGTGACATTCCCGTCGGGCCTGATGGCTTTAAATCACAAATAGTTGAAGGTGAGCCATTAACTAGTGATTTACCAACAGTCCTAAAGCAAAAATCTGAGAAAGTATTAGCAGAATCAGCACTCAATTAAGCCAGGATTTACGCACAAAGATTATCTGTGGAGATTGGGTGTAAGGGTGTAAAGGTTTGGGGTGTAAGGATTTTGAATAAGTACACCCTATACCCATGAACCCCTACACCCTTGATTTTTCGTTTTGATGCGTAAATCCTATAAACTAAATGCAATTCAGCAGTAAATTATAGAGAGACGTTATATACAACGTCTCTCTATAATTTATGGAGAGCAGTTTCAGCTTAAATTGGTATTATGTCATTGGACAAAAATCAAAATTTTGACTAATTCATGGACAGATTCAATTTAATTATTTTTGATTGTGATGGTGTGCTGATTGACAGTGAACGAGTTGCCAATCAAATTTTGTTAGAAATGCTGACAGAAATAGAACTCACGCTAACTTTAGACGAGATATTTAAGATTTTTGTGGGCAAATCAATGTCTCAAGCTATCGAGATAATTGCAAATATGCTTGGTAAAGCTCCACCGGATAATTTTAGCCATGAATTTCATCAACGGGTTTTAGAAGCTTTTGACAGCGATTTGCTACCAGTAACAGGAATACATGATGTTTTAAGCAATTTGAATATTCCTTACTGTCTAGCATCAAATAGTAACTATGATTGGATTTATAAAGCTCTAGATGTCACAAAATTATCATCATATTTTGTAGGAAAAATATTTAGTGCTGAAGATGTTCAACGCAGTAAACCTTATCCTGATGTATTCTTACATGCAGCTAAAAAAATGGGCTTCTTACCCCAGGAATGTGCGGTGATTGAAGATACACCCACTGGCGTAAAAGCAGGAGTTAATGCAGGGATGACTGTGTTTGGTTATGCAGAATTGACGAATCCAGAAACATTACGAGAAGTTGGTGCATCTGTTGTATTTAATGATATGAGATTATTACCAAACCTGTTAAGTCAATAAGATATCTAATGAGCATCGTTATGACGCAAAGCAATGAATTCTGGAAGAAATTAGATCAGTTAGTCGCTACTAGTAATATCAAAATTGAGCGTTCAAAAGGAAGCACACATCCCAAATATGCCTCCTTCATTTACCCTTTGGACTATGGATATTTGGCAGATACTCAAGCTGGGGATGCCTCTAATATTGATGTCTGGATCGGAAGTTTATCTCATAAAAGAGTAACATCTGTTATCTGTAGTGTAGATTTGGAAAAGCGTGATACAGAAATCAAGATACTTTTGGGCTGTACATCAAGTGAAAATCAAGTTATTTTGAATATTCACAATATAGGTAATCAATCAGCAATATTATTAGTCAGAACTTAGTCTCTACCAATTTGATGTGAGTCTAAAATTTCCAATAATAATCATCTATAGAAATTGTAATCTATAGGACTCATATTTGATTTGGGAAAAAAATCAGTACACCCGGATCAGGCTTATTTCTTACTCTCTGCGTATCGCGCTTGCGCTGCGCTTCTCTGCGAGACGCTTTGCGAACGCGCACCACACAACTAGATTCAGTAATCAAACCGTATTCCTATAGTTTTATATACGTATGTTTTTTGATAACTGAAGTTTGACTGCTTCATTAGAATCATCTGCACTACTGTAAATAAATATTTTTAATCTTGACTAAATCCGTGTATTTACCGGAGAATAATTCTTGACCGATAAAAATCAGGAGACAAACCCTTGAGTAACGCAAATTTGGCACTCAAGAAAATTACCACCGAGATTAGTGGCACAGTGTTCTCACTACCTTACTATGTGGCTCGTGATCAAGGTTACTTTGCTGAATTAGGGCTGGAGATTGAGTTTGTCAAACGCAATTATGGCGATCGCCCAGCCAACATCACCCTAATTGATGATCATCGTCAAGTTAGTTCTTTTGGTGGCCCCTCTTTGTTTGAGCAAGGCCAAAGCAGCCTTTACCGCGCCTGTGAATGGGGACAAGTACGCCGCACATACGACAGTTCTCGTGGTGGACAGGTAATTGCTAAACGGGCGGCGATCGCCAGTCAAGCCATTATTGTCCGTCCAGACTCACCCTACAACATCCCCCAAGACCTCGCTAATGTACCGGTGGGTGTGAATTTTCACCACGGTTCCCACTACATCGCCATCCAAACACTTGAAGGCTTCCTTCCCCAAGAAGAGATTAAAGTAGTTCACATTGAAGGCGGTAGTCAACCCAAACAATTCAACCGCTTTCTCGCTTTGCGTGATGGCCTAGTTGATGCAGTGGCGGTGATGGAACCTTGGATTACAGTCGCTGAAAAACTCGGCTACAAGATTATTGCCGAGGCTCACTATGTAGGTCTAGAAATTGCTAGTCCAGAAGTAGATCAAGCCAGCTTTGAAGCCATTAACAAAGCTATCCGTCGTGCGGTGAAGGATTTACAAGAAGACCCCACCCGCTATGTGAAATATCTGATCGATGACGTATCTGAAGAGATTGTTCATCTAGAACCGTCAGACTTCCGTCGCAACCGTTTGCGCTATGCAGACCCAGCACCATACTGCGAGGCGGATTTTCATCGGACTTACAACTGGATGGTGAAATGGGGACTGATTCAACCTGATGCAACCTTCCAGCAAATTGTTGATAACCGAGTTTTGACTGTTGGTTAATTTTTGAAGAAACTGCCCGATAAACGTGGGCTGATCCAAATTTGGCAACCCCACGTTTTTCTGTTGAATAAGTGGTGCTGATTGAATAAACCTTGAATAAGCCAATGCCTACACGTAGAGACTTTTTAAAATATGCTTCTTTAGGAGTAACAACTGCTCTAGCGACACAAGCCTGTAATAATATCACCCAGCCTGGTGCTAATCAAGGAACTATCAGCGTCAAACTGGGGGCGGTAAGCGGAATTAACTCGATTGATGTGTGGATTCCACAAGATTTAGGTTATTTCAATGCGGCTGGTTTAAATGCGGAAGTCATTACCTTTCAAAGTAGTGCAAAGATGCGCGATGCGCTGATTGCAGGGGAAATTGATTTTACAGCCCAAGCACCTTTACACGTCTATCTTTCGCGCCTCAAGGGTGTGCCGTTAAATGTTGTAGCCAATCGTCGTAATTTAGTGGATACTTCCTTAATTGTGCGCTCTGATTTGCAATCTCAAATTAAAAGCGTTGCTGACCTCAAAGGTAAAAAAGTTTCTGCCGGTGAAATTGGGACTTGGAGTTGGGCCGTATTCGTCAAATATCTGCGTCAAAATGGTTTGAGCGATAAAGATGTGGAGTATGTTCAAAGTACCACTGCTTCTACTTATACATTAATTAAATCTCGGCAAGTAGATGCGGCGATCGCAGGTGCGCCAGACTTGCACAAACTCATCAAAGAAGGAGCAGTTTTTCAACTATTAAATGCTTTAGATCCAGAAGTACATAAAAAATACTTTGGTGCTAATGAGGCGATGACTCGTGCTTGGTTGAGCCATGAACGTGTAACTTCCCAAAAATCTGAGGCGGTGAAAAGATTAGTTGAAGTTGCCAATCGGACTTTTACATATATGCACCAAACCCCACCAGAACAAATTTTGCAAGTGGTGGGTAAACGGTTTGATAGCAAAAATTTAGATGCTATTTTGACAGGGTTAAATACAGAACTTAAACGCTCTGTTCCTAAAGATGCTTCTATTAGTCAAGAGGCTTATCTGGCTGATCAAAAAGTATTCTTTGACACCGGAATTATTAAGAAAATGGTTCCTTATACTGAAGGAGTATTTGATAAATTTGCAGGTCGTCGCGCTTAGTAGTTTGTCACACAAACTTTGCATAGTGGCAGACCAGGGAGAAAATTTTTCCTCCAGCAAAGTTGGCTTGATCAAGTATGAGGAATAACCAAAAATATGTCAGTCCCGACAATCAGCACCCACAATCTCAGCATTTCTTACTGGAGTAAGAATAAACGAATTGAAGCATTGCAAAATGTGAGCTTGACTATCAATGCTGGTGAATTTGTCAGCTTAATTGGCCCTAGTGGTTGCGGCAAAAGTACATTATTAAATGTGATTGCGGGATTAATTAATAGTGGTACAGAAGTAAATGGTAGTTTTAATATCAGTGGCATCAAAGAAATTGGTTATTTATTTCAAAAGCAAACTTTGTTACCTTGGCGGACAGTTATAGATAATGTGACCGCGCCTTTAGAAATTCGTAGTGTACCCCGGTATGAAAGAAGAAAAATAGCCTTGGCTATGCTGGAAAAATATGGCTTATCAGGTTTTGAAAATAGTTTTCCGAGGGAATTATCAGGAGGAATGCAGCAGCGTGTATTACTGATTCGGACATTAATTTATCAACCTGATGTCGTATTACTTGATGAGCCTTTGAGTAGTTTAGATGCCCAAACACGCGCTCTTTTACAAGATGAATTCTTACGAGTTTGGCGTGATACGGGATGTACATTTGTGTTGGTAACACATGACCTAGATGAAGCGATCGCATTATCACAGCGTGTATTTTTATTGAGTGCGCGTCCTGGCAAAATTGTCAAGGAATTTCAGATTGACTTACCTCCAGAACGCTCGGCGATCGCCATTCGGACTGACCCCAAATTTCAACAAATCCAGCGTGAGATGTGGTCAGAGTTAACCACGCAAGTATTACAACCAGACCGAGGGATTTCCCTGTTAAAAACTTAATTGCATAATATGAAAACCACCCGCGATCGCAGCTTAACCCTGGGACAATCTGCTCTTGCTTTTAGTAACAATAAATCAAAAAATATCAGTTCTCTTCCTAATCAAATTAGTTGGGAAAAACGCATCATACAACTAGCCATCCAAATCACACCATTGGTTGTCATTTTACTGGTGTGGGAAATCGGCACAGGTGCATTTAATATTTCTCCCTTTATTGAACCAGCACTTGTTGGTAAACCTAGTTTGATTGTGCAGCAGATATGGCAACTACTATCTAGCGGGAGTATATTTCAACATATTTTTGTGACGTTTCAAGAGGCAATGACTGGACTAGTTTTAGCCATGACTGGCGGTGTAAGTCTGGGAATAATTTTAGCATATTCACCATCAGGAGCTAAAATCACCCTTCCTTACGTTCAGATATTTAATTCTTTACCAAGAATTGCTTTAGCGCCATTTTTTATTGTTTGGTTTGGCATTGGATTACTCTCAAAAGTATTATTGGCAGCTTTAGCCGCGTTTTTTCCAATATTTTTTACAACATATCAAGGACTCCAAAGTATTGAACGCGAGTTAGTTTCTGCATTTCAAGTAATGGGGGCAAATCGCTGGCAAATGTTGTATATGGTTGTATTACCTTCAGTGCTGAGTTGGGTAATTGCGGGGATTCGTACTAGTTTAGGTATGGCATTGGTTGGTGCTTTAGTGGCTGAGTATATCGGTTCAACCCAGGGATTGGGTTATTTGTTAATGTCAGCCCAGGGAACTTTAAACGTTGATCAAGCCTGGGCAATATTGGTAGTTTTGGCATTTATTAGCGTTTTACTCGATTGGGGTGTGCGCGTTTTAGAAGCTTATGTTTTACGCTGGCGACCCAATCCCCAAGAACTGTAAAAGTATTGATTAATTCCCCAGTCATAGGAGAAGTTAGGTGAGAGAAATTCAGCGTCAAAAAATCTCTGCGAAAGCGCAACAATTTACAGAATCTGTAATTCGAGAAATGACTCGATTAGCTGTCCAATATGGTGCAGTGAATTTAGCGCAGGGATTTCCTGATTTTTCCTGTCCGTTAGAGTTGAAACAAGCAGCTTATCAAGCAATTGAAGCTGATGTTAATCAATATGCAATTACTTGGGGAGACAAAGCATTTCGAGACGCGATCGCGAGTAAAGTTAGGTGGTATTTAGGTCTAGAAATTAATCCAGAAACACAAATCACTGTCACCTGTGGTTCTACAGAAGCAATGGCAGCTGTGATGTTAGCAACTATTGATCCAGGTGATGAAGTAATATTCCTTATTTTGTACCGCAAGGCGCTTACTATATATTTGCTGAAATTGCCAAATTTGGTTACAAAACAGATATTGAATTTACTAATTATTTAATTAAAGAAATTGGGGTGGCTGTTGTTCCTGGTTCTAGCTTTTTCAGTCAACCAGAAAAAGGCAATTCATTCATCCGCTTTTGTTTTAGTAAAAAAACCGATACCTTGCAATCAGCCGGAGAAAGATTAGTGAAATTGACAGCTAAAATTAACCTCTGATTGCTACAATCAAATATTATTCCAATAAATTAATTTTATGAATTAGACAATTAAACCAAATTGCTGATTTTCAATTCTCTGCATATACTGAATCTACAACACTGAGGATACTGTATATCTTTTGACGTACCCTAGCAAATATCTGCTCTGCGGTAGAGGTAAAATATCTCAAAACCGACTAATGATTTTGCTTTCGGCTCAATAATATTTAGTTATTTTTCGCAATCCCATTTTTGAAGGCTTATTTAACTTTTGATCCAGCAAATATACTGAAAATATGAATAACGCTACTTCTATATCTGATCCGGTTGGTGAAACCACCGATGTCGAAGTTTGGCTGGCTAGGGCTGGTCTAAAATTTACAGATTTAGGTAACAATGCTACAAGTGCAGTTATCCGTAGGCAATGGCGAGAATACCAAGCTGCTGTCTACAAATGCTGTATACTTCTGCACTTACCAGCAGAGGCTGTCCAACTGAGCGATGCTTATGCTCATTTGAGGATACCTTGCATAACAGGAGACAAAAGGCAGGAGTCAGCAGGTAGAGGCTAAAAGTCTTACTAGTAGTTTGCCAAAATTATTTTGACAGGTTGTGGGTGTTTAGCTCCCCGACTTTTTTGAAAAAGTTGGGTAGCTATGACACATTATAAATTTTGCGTCGGAGCAGTTAAATTAATTTTGACAATGACATCGTTGAAATCATTGTCACCACCACCAACCAAATCCTCAAAGCCGAAGGTATTATCACCTAATATCCGCACATGCTGAGTTTTGTCAGAGTTGGCACCTAAAAACGTAAAGAATACCGTTGGGTCATTGCTGGTATTGCTATCTAACAAAGCATCAATACCACCATTAATCACCAAGAATGGTACATAAATGCCACCACCAGTAAAATTAGACTCACTATTACCAGTACTTTGATTACCGACTGATAAACCAATACCTGTCACCCGTTGGTTAATTGCGGCTTGCAGATAACCAGCGTCTCCAACAAGAACATCGGCTGTACCATCACCATTGGTATCAATACCACCGCTTTCATCAACAACTTTATAAAAGCCGACATAGTTGTTGTATGATGCTTCGCGGTAAACGCTAAAAGTGCCAGCAATTAAGCTATCACCGCTATATTCACGCAAATCAATCGCTTCACCTTCTGATTTTCCTTGTAAACCAATGCCGATGGGTAAATCTTCATCGGTTTCTTGGATAGTGATTTGCAAGTCATCAAATACTGAGTTACCACGGGAACCATCTTTCCAACCGATGGAGAAGCCACCTTCACTTGACGAGGTGATTTGTTGGGTGGTGGTGCTGGAGAAGATGATGCTACCTTGGGATTTTAAGTAAAAGCGTAGTTGTGTACCACCTTCAAATTCTAGGATGCGGCTGAGGTTTTCGGGTGCAAAGCCTGTGGGGTTATTGTTTAAAACTGAGAAGATGGTTTTGGCGCGTGCTAGGGCTTTTTCTTGATAACCTGCTGCGCCTGGTAAGATACCTTCGATTTTGCCTTCGTCGTCATCAACGTTGAAGACACCAAGTTCGTTGAGTAAGGCGGTACTGCGTCCTTTGATTTGGATTTTGATTTTGACTTTTGTAAGTTCGCTACCACCGATTTCAAAGATGTCGTCGTTGGGGTTGGTGAAGTTGCCTTGGATGATGGTGTTGTTTAACAGTACTGATATCGTACCATTATCGTTTTGTGTGAAAATATCATCCTTGCCATCGTTGTTAAAGTCTCCTACTTTTAAACGGTATGGATAATCCCCAACAGCTAAATTAGTCACAGTGCCAAAGCTACCACTACCATCACCTAACAGCACAGATACAGTATTGTTATTTGGTTGGGTGCTGACTAAATCTAGGATACCATCGTCGTTGAAGTCTCCTACTGCTACATCACTGACAGCACCTCCAACGCTGTAGTCACTTGCAGTACCGAAGCTTCCTGAGCTATTGCCAAGTTGTACTAAAATTCTGTTCCTATCTGGACTTGCTACATCTAGATAGCCGTCACGGTTGAAGTCTCCTAATGCTGGGTTGCCATAACCTATTTCGGAGTAGGAGAAGGTTCTCAGAGAGCCGAAGCTACCAGAGCCATTACCTAACAGCGTTGATAGGCCGCCACTAGAGCCTGCTGCGGCAATGTCATCTTTGCCATCGTTATTGAAGTCTCCTATTTTTATCGAATAAGCATAATTTCCAACGCTGGAGGTAATGGCAGAGCTAAAGCCACCAGATTTATTGTTGAGTAGCACCGAAATTGTGCTACTGCCTGGGTTGGCGGTTGCTAAATCTAGGTAGCCGTCACCGTTGAAGTCTCCTACTGCTACGTCAATGGGATAATAGGCTGAATTATATCCAAACCCAACGCTGTAGCTTTGGGCACTAGCAAAGTTAAAGCTCCCTGAGCTATTACCTGATGCGACGAATAATGTAGGAAAACCCTCGTTTTCGGTGTCGGGGATTATGTACGCCAAATCTAGGATGTTATCTTTGTTGAAATCTCCAACTACTGTTGAATAAGTAAAGAAACTACGGTTGTCGTAGTTAATGACTGGGGCAAAGGTTACTGATGTTGTCATTGTTTGTTTGTGTGTAGATGTTTACTGAGTAACTAGCTAAAATCTTGGTACATTCCAGAGTTGCGAATGGGTGCGTGAGGTATTTCTGTTGAGTGTTTCAGAACAATGTGGTTTGCTTAACCTTCAGTTAGCTGTATCTTTAATAACTCTTACTTGGGATAGATGTCAAAATAATTCCTAATATAAAAGAATGAATTTTCCTCTGCTGGGAAGATTTCGACAGAGATGAAGCTCAATGATATTTGACTACGTATATTTACGTAGCAACCTTAAATTGATTGTTGTTAGACAGTAATCATACTGATGTTATTTCTCTGTGACTGGAAGGTAAAATCTGCGGTTAGTTATTCAGGTAGGTGTAAAGCTGTTGAATGCCTATCTATAGACATACACTTTTCCTGATTGAATATTTTGACGCTCCACCATAACTTCCTTTTTAAAGGGAATTAATAACTTACAACAACCCTCTTATTATGGGGGTGGATGTAGGTGAGGGATTTCCATCTACCTTCCTAAACTGAAAAATATGATTGTCACACCCGCACTTAAACGCCAAATCGCTCTACAAATTTCTGCTTCCCCTAATTTCGTGAATTGGTTACAATCTCAACAGATTAGCCTTGCGATCACTACACCTCAAAGTTCGCGGTTAATATTGTTGGGTGTGAATCACCAAGGGCAAATTTCGGGATTTGAACGGGTGTTTGAGCAAGCTGCGGGGTTATACATAACTGATGACAGGATTTATCTGGGTACTAAAGGGCAAATTTGGCAGTTAGATAATTCTTTAGTACCGGGGCAAATTTATGATGGCTATGACAAGTTATATATCCCGCGAGTTGGCTATACTACTGGGGATTTAGGAATTCAGGATTTAGCGGTAGAAACAGAAAATAACCGCATTGTATTTGTCAGTAGTTTGTTAAACTGTGTAGCAACAGTGAGCGATCGCTATAGTTGCATTCCCTTATGGAAGCCTCGTTTTATCTCTCATTTGGTGAATGAAAATCGCTGTCAGTTGAATGGTTTAGCGATAGTGAACGGTAAACCCCGCTACGTGACAGCTTATAGCCAATCTGATGTGGCGAATGGTTGGCAGCAGACATGGCAAAATAACGGTTGTGTGGTAGATATTCAGTCTGACGAAGTTGTGGCGACAGGTTTATCTATGCCGCATTCGCCACGATTTTATCAAGATAAGTTGTGGTTGTTGAATGCTGGTACCAGAGAATTTGGCTATATCGATATATATAGTGGAAAATTTCAAGCGGTGACTTTGGGTTTTGGTTGGTTGCGGGGGTTGGCGTTTGTTGGAGATTATGCGATCGTTGGGTTATCTAAAACTAGTCATCATAGTGTCAAGCTAGTCAATAACAACGCTGAAACTGAATGCGGTTTGATGGTAATTGACCTAAAAACTGGTGCAATGGTTCACTGGTTGCGGTTAGAAGGGGAAGTCACTGAAATTTTTGACGTGCAGATATTATCAAAGGTTAACTGCCCTCAAGTTATGGGATTTCTCTGTGATGAAATTCATCAGTTAATTAATCTAGATCCTCTTTCGCCTTTAGTTAAACAAAATCTGCCATCACCTGCAATCAAATTAACTGAAGATAAATCCATCATCCCTATTCCCAATTCCCAATTTCCCACTCACCAATTCTTAGATACATCGCAACCTGAATTAATTTGGCCGACGGCAGAACATTTGTACGCAGAAGCATTAACATTACAAAAACAAGGGAAAATTCTCGAAGCGATCGCGCAATACGAAAAACTCATTGCTCAACATCCTCGCTATGCTCCGGCTTGGTATCAACTAGGAGTAATTAGAGAAAGTCAGAGACAAACTGAGGCAGCTATTTTAGCTTATCAAAAAGCTATAGAAATTAATCCTCATCATGCTCAAGCATATAATAATTTAGGTATTTTGCGAGTAGATGCCCAAGATTTAGATGAGGCAATTAAATGTTTGACTGCTGCTATTCAAAGTAAACCAGATTATGCTTTTGCTCATAATAATTTGGGTCTGGTTTTGCAAATGCAAAGTAAATTACCCCAAGCAGCAACGAAGTTTCGGGAAGCTTTGCAGATAAATCCCGAATATGCTGAGGCTTATTTAAATCTAGGGATTGTCTTAGAATCACAAAATAATTTAGAAGGTGCGATTGCTTGTTTTCGTTCCGCAATTCAATCTAAACCAAATTATATTAAAGCTCTCAACCGTCTTGGGATAATGCTAACAATGTTAGCTATGTTCGGCAAAGGCGAGGTTAACGAACCTAAGCGGATATTTGAGCGAATTTTAGAAATGCAGCCCGGTTCGGCTGAGGCGTTTACTAATTTATTTTATCTCAAAGAGATGACTTGCGACTGGCGATCGCGTCAGACAGATTTAACTAAGCTTTGGGAACAAACTATTCAAGAATTAGCAACTGGTAAGCAAACAACCCTTAATCCATTCAATTCATTAAACAAGCCTTGGGATAGAAAGTTATTTTTGCAAGTAGCTAAGACTTATGGCAGTTCCATATCTCAAAAATGGGAACAATTACGGCAAAGTTTAAATTTTCAACATTCACGCTCTTTGAAAGGTAGATTACGCATTGGCTATTTATCCAATGATTTTCGCGCCCATGCTACTAGCCACTTAATGAAGAATTTATTCCGTTTACACAATAAAGCAGATTTTGAAATTTTCACTTACTCTTGTGGTGAAGATGATAATAGTAAATATCGTCAGTATATTGCAAATTATAGCGAACACTTTCAAGATATTGCAGATTTATCTATTGAAGAAAGTGCCGAACTTATTTTTAATGATGGAATTCATATTTTAGTTGATATTAATGCTTATACATTTGGTTCCCGCAGCCAAATTCTTGCTTTGCGTCCAGCACCCATTCAAGTCAACTATTTGGCTTTTCCTGGAACAATGGGTAGTGATTTTGTAGACTATATTATTGGCGATGCAGTAGTTACTCCACCAGAATTTGCTAATACATTTAGTGAGAAAATTGTTACTTTACCACACAGTTACCAAGTCAACGATTACCAACAGGTAATATCGGATCATCCTGTCACCCGTTCGCAATACGGTTTACCAGAATCAGGTTTTGTTTTTTGCTGCTTTAATAATCACTACAAAATTGAACCAACAATCTTCGATGTTTGGATGAGAATTTTAGCGGCTATACCAGGAAGTGTTTTGTGGTTAATTGCTCGCTCTGCTGTTAATGAAGCTAATTTGCGCCGAGAAGCCGAATCCAGAGGAATAAATGGCGATCGCTTAATTTTTGCCCCACCCGAAGCCAAGGCTAAACACTTAGCTAGGCATAAATTAGCAGATTTATTTTTAGATACTTTATACTGCAATGCTCACACAACTGCGAGTGATGCTTTATGGGCTGGATTGCCAGTAATTACCTGTCCTGGGGAAACTTTTCCTTCGCGTGTAGGCGCTAGTTTGTTAATGGCAATTGGTTTACCTGAGTTGATAACTAACAGTTTAGAGACTTATGAACAGTTAGCAATTAATTTAGCTAAATCTCCTGAAAAATTACAACAAATTAACCAGAAATTAGCCCAAAATCTTACCACATATCCACTGTTTGATACTCCGCTTTATACTCGCAATTTAGAGCAAGCTTACCTGAGAATGTGGGAGATTTACGCATCTGGTCAACCAGCAAAAGCGATAACAATTAATAGGTAATTAGCCCTGGCTGAATCGAAGTTCGTTAGGGGTAATATCGTGTCCGGTAAAAGACTTATCATAACAACCGCAGGGGGCAGGAGGAGAAAGAGTTTTGTCTTTCTGCACAGATGTGTTGAATCATAACTGATTTACCGGATATGATTAGGACTTACGCACAAAGATTATCTGTGGAGATTGGGTGTCAGGGTGAAAGGGTTTGGGGTGTATGGATTTTGAATCAGTACACCCCTATACCCCTGAACCCCCACCCTCGCCAAAACCCTTGATTTTTTGTTTTGATGCGTAAGTCCTAATGATATTAGATTAATCAATTGGTGATGGTTATCAAAGCAATAAATTTGTTTTTATTGAGAATGAGCAACTAAATAAATCAGTATAGCAATAGTGAGTGTATACACTGGCAACTATGAAGAATTAAATATCAAGTAAACTTACTCAGGTGATCACGCAGAGACACTGAAGCACAGAGCAAGATAAATACTTATTTAGTATGTGGTTTTAACAACACTATCGATAATACTTGATAACCTTCACCTTGAGGTAGACATTCACCATCAGCATCTAAAGGACAAGCAGCTTCAGTAACTTTTGGGCGAGTCCCTAGAACATATTTGGCTGTAATTTCTACTTGTTGATTATGTAATGATTGCAATGTGTTGTGAGATACTTGCTCTGATGGACGCAAGACTAATTTAGTATGGTTTGATGTATTGGTAATCAGAAAAAATTCCTCGCCTAAATAAGCGCGAACCGACATGACCGGCGGAATTTCTTCGTAAACCAATTTTCCTCGGAATGTAGATATTTGCGATTGATTCACCACTCTATTTATTTCCTGGCTTGGGTTATCTTTTACTTGAATTTTCTGTGTGTCTACAATTCCCATTGTTTGACCTAACACTAAACTTAGTTGTAGTAAATCCATAGATTACTTTGTATGTTTTTCTATAAAATTACTAATTTTATTTCAGTAATCAGGTTACTGCTGTGATAGAACTCACAAGTTCTAAAAAGAATGAATATACAAGTATAAATCAGGATGTACTTTCATAAGTAATACTTGCATTTCAAACAATAGGTTAAGAACTGATTATTGGATAATAGTAAGACTTTAAGGTAATCTAGCTAATATAAATTGATTTACAAGTCTCAGGCAAGTTTATGTTTAAAGTAATACAGACAATTGTCGTTTTGGTAATTGTAACTTTAGGGTTTGCATCTACGGCTAATGCGGCAAATCCTCGTCAAAGTTGGTTAGAAACTGAAATCTACCAATACAACCATCAATTTGCAACTCAACTACCTCAAGAATTAGCCACAAAAATGCAGAAAATGTCGGCTAGTCCTTTCGCCTTTTATCGCGGAACTGCTCATATCTTTTATCGTGATATGCAGACATTACCTAGTTCAGCATTTGTTAATTCTTCCACCTCAGCTATTTGGTTAGAAGGTGATATGCACATGCAGAATCTTGGGGGAATGAGAGATAGCAATGATAACAATGTTTTTGATACTACCGATTTTGATGAAGGCTATCTTGGCCCCTACGTTTGGGACTTACGACGTATGGCGGTTTCGATTCTTTTAGCAGCTAAAGAAAATGGCCTTAGTTCTGCTGATTATCAGGATGTTGTACGGAATTTTCTAGATAATTATCTCAACAAAATGAGCGACTTTAAGGGAACTAATGATGAATTATCTTACCGTTTAGACTCTGGTAATACAAACGGCGTTGTGAAAGATTTAATTCAACAGGCTGCGAGTAAAAGTCGCTCTAGTTTATTAAACAAGTATACGCTGATAAATAGCAGTGGTAATCGCGTTTTTCAGACAACATCTGAACTGCAAACTTTATCTAGCAGCACCTATTCTAGTATTAGTGCTGCGATGAGTAGTTATGTAGCTTCTATTCCTAGCAGTAAGCGATACAGCAATAGTTATTACAATCTCAAAGATATTCGGTTAAAATTAGGCTCAGGAACTGGTAGTCTTGGTAGATATAGATATTACTTGTTAATTGAAGGCCCTAGTTCTGAAACGGATGACGATCGCATTTTAGAAATGAAGCAAGAAACCAGCAGTGCAGTAGCAATTGCGGTTCCAGGTTTATTACCAAGTTCTGTATATAGTAGTCATGAAGGCGCAAGGGTAACAATTGCCGCAAAAGCAATGTTGGCTAACACTGATCCTTTAGTGGGCTATACTACTGTAAACAATCTCTTCTTTATGCTGCATGAAAAGTCGCCTTACCAGGTAGACTTTGACTATACCTTGCTTACCACCAAAACAAAATTCATGGATGCGATGGGATATGCAGGGAAAATTGTAGCTAAAAACCATGCTATTTCTGATAAGGATTATAATGATGCGATCGTTCCCCATAGCGTGGATAAAGAAGTAACTGATATTGTCATTGGTAACAAAGCTGCATTTAAAAACGAAATTGTCAACTTTGCTGTAGACTATGCAACTCAAGTTGAATATGACTATGCAAGTTTTTTAAATGCTTTAAACCAAGGAGTAACACTTTACTAAGCATTTTGTTTTAGTTTCTCTCAATTTGCAAAACTACAAGATATCACCCTCCCAAATTACAGGAGGGTGATTTTTATAACTTAAACTTTGCGGTCTAAATATTTCTCGATAATCTTTTTGGCCTTGCTTGCATCTTTCTCAAGCACAAATTCATAGAGTGCTGTATACCCTTGCATTTGCAAGAAACTGATAAAATCATCAAAAAAAGGTTTGTTTAAGTTAGCAACTATTACTAATTCCTTAAGGCGTATATTCTGTGGAATGCTATTCATCAAAAAACTCTCTCGGTGAAATACACAAAGCATCCGCAATTTTCTTAATATTTAGAAGGCTAACGTTCCTTTCCCCACGCTCAACACCTCCGATATAGCTTCTATCTAAGCCACATAAGTGTGCCAAGTCTTCTTGGGAAAGTTTACGAATACTTCGTAGGTAACGGAGACGTTCACCAAATTGTTTTCTAATATCTTTTTCGTTAGATGCTGTCATAGTCATCATTAAAAATGAAATGATGCTTTTAAGTCCACGGACTTTAAGTACTAATTGGGTAGTAAGAAGCATTACAGACTGTGATGTGTGCGATCGCTACCTTTGCCCCAATTGCTAAAATAGAACAGCAACAAATAGTCTAAGTATCCCAACAGTGCGAAGATATCAATTCTTTTATTTAATATTTTTTCTTACCTTAGCTGCTATTGTTAGCTTTTGTTTATTCACTGATATGTCACCGTTGGTTAGTTGCGATAAGTGGAAATATTCTTATAATGCCCCACCAGAGAAATATTACGCCCATCCTGTAGATTTGGTAGTCACACCTTGGTATGGACAACATAATGTTTATGGGACATTTATTATTCCCAATGGTTATAAAAATGATGGTTTTTTTACTCTCACATTACCAGGAGATAAAACTTACTGCGGACAACTGTTAAATGTGAGTGGTTTTGTCATTCCTGGAATTTACCCAAAACCCAAAGAGCGCGTTCTTAGAGGATATTTAAATACTCGTATTGCGCTTTGGTTGATTTTGCAGGGACATATTAACGATTTAAAACAGCCAAACAATTGGAAACTAGGTTATTTCGAGAGCAAAAAAGTTAATAAAAATAGAGATAATGTTTATCACCATAGTAATACAAAATTGATATAAATAAGCATAGATTTATAACTTATTTTTTGTCTTTTTACTTTTTACTTTTGCCTTATGTCAGTCATTTTTCAAACTAATACTCCCGCAATACAAGCAGTAATAAAACCTGCTAATAATCCTCCAATCATTGTCCTCACGCCCAAGCGAGCTAAGTCATGTTGGCGGTGAGGAGCCATACCTGTAAGTCCACCAATTGTAATGCCTATTGAGCCAATATTGGCAAAGTTGCATAATGCGTAAGTCGCAATAATTACGGCACGTTGAGAAATTTTTCCGTCTTGAATTAGCTGTTTTAAATCTAAGAAAGCAATAAATTCATTTAAAATTGTTTTTGTTCCTAATAGCGCCCCGACTTGTTGACAATCCTTCCACGGTACACCCATCAACCATGCAATAGGAGCCATCACAAAAGATAATATCAACTGTAAGGATAATTGCGGCAAATTGACAAGCGAACCAAACCAACCCAGTAAAGCATTTAAAGCCGCAAGTAATCCTAAAAAAGCAATAATCATTACCCCTACATTCACAGCTAATTTTACGCCATCAATAGCGCCTGTTGTAGCTGCATCAATGACGTTAACATAGTTAGTTTCGACATCAATTTTGGCTTGTCCTGCTGTTTGAGAAACTTCGGTTTCCGGGTACATTAATTTCGATACAACTAATGATGTAGGCGCAGTCATAAAAAAAGCTGCTATTAAATGTTCTGCGGGAATACCAAAGGAAAGATACGCGCCTAAAACTCCACCAGCAATTGTGGCAAAACCACCTGTCATCACAGCATGGAGTTCGGATAAAGTCATACTGCCTATATATGGTTTAACCATCAGTGCAGCTTCTGTCGGCCCTAAAAAAATATTACCTGCACAAGATAACGATTCTGAACCTGATGTTTTCATCGTTTTAATCATTATCCAGGCAAGTATATTGACGACTCGCTGTAAAATTCCGTAGTAATACAAAACACTAATAAAAGCAGAGAAAAAGATAATAGTTGGCAGTACTTGAAAAGCAAATAAATGGTCTTTAAAATTTTCACCAAAGACAAATTTTGCGCCAACATCAGAAAAAGCTAGAAAATTACTGATAATATCTCCCAAAGATTTAAATATATTTAAACCCCAAGGTGTTTTTAAAATTAGCAACGCAAAAATAAACTCTAATCCCAAACCCCAAGCTACTGTGCGCCAACGAACTGCTTGACGTTCTACAGATAAAGCATAAGAGATGCCAATAAAGACTAATATTCCCAGTATGGAGATAGCGCGTTCCATAATAATTGCCAAAAATGTATAGCTATCATACTCGGCTATCCAGCATACATAAAAATCTAACTTTTTTAACTTTTGTATTTGACTGTCTTGGGATCAAAGGAAAATGCGATCGCTCGTTAATTGAGAGTTAAACTCTATAAAAGTGCAAAGTTAAAAATTTTTAATAAAACTTCGGTATTAAACAATGGCAAAACTGATACCTTAAAACTTACCTTGTTCAAAAACAGTTTATGAATCGCATGTTTCGCCGCTATCATCGTCAGATAGCCATTATTCTGTGCTTGCCTTTATTTTTAACTGTATTAACGGGTATGGGTTATACCATAGCCCATGAATTGTTACACCAAGACGAGATAGGTGAATTCCTTTTAGGCTTGCATACCTTAGAAATCATTCATTTAGAAAAAATTTACCCACTTTTGAACGGCTTAGGGTTAGTTGGCTTGTTGATTACTGGCGTAACTATGACGGGTTTATTCCGCAAACGAGCTTCACAAGAATGATTTTGTGGTTTTGGAGATTAACTTCTCTTCGCTAACTGTACTTGCAGTGTATTTATTAGGGTTTAGAGATGGTTTATCAAGTAAACTTTGGATTTTAGGGTACGTTAAACGCAGATTCCGACCTACTTTATCACAAAATACATCGCCTAACGTACCATCATAATTTGGCGGTGCGTTATGGCGGAAGTATAACGCACCCGAATTTTACTCCCGACTTCCTTTTTTAAGGCAGGATGAAGCCGTATTTTTTGAGTATCCCCTTAGCTTGACTGCTGGATAAAAATTGGCTAAATTCCTTGGCTGCACTGGCATTCTTAGTGCGTTTCACCACCGCCATTGGATAAACTATTGCGGAGTGGTATTTCTCATCAGCCGCCACAACTACTTTTACTTTGTCCGAAATTTTCGCATCGGTGGCATATACTAACCCGGCATCAGCATTGCCACTTTCGACAGCCGCCAAGACTTGACGCACGTTGTTGGCATAAACCAGTTTAGAGCTTACTTGCCACCAAATATTTAACTTTTGTAAAACTTGCTGTGCGTATTGGCCAGCCGGAACGCTTCTGGGTTCACCAATAGCGATGCGCTTGATTTTCGGTTCTTTCAGATTATAAAGGCTGGTGATGCCTGTAACATTTTTGGGTACAACTAGTACAAGGCGGTTTTTTGCCAAAACCGAGCGTGTCCCAGGAAGCAACAACCCTTTTTGTTCTAAAGCATCTACTTGCCTTTTTCCGGCGGAAATAAAAATATCTGCTGGTGCGCCTTGCTCAATTTGTTGTTGCAATGCCCCAGAAGCCCCAAAGTTATAATTTATATTGACATTGGGCTGACTTTGTTGATAAATCGGTTTAATTTCTTCCAGTGCATCTTTTAAACTAGCAGCAGCAGAAACAAGTAAAGTAACGTTTGACTGTGCTGTGACAACAGAAGGTACAATGAATGTTGAACAAACAGCAAGTAACAAACTAGCGAGTGCTGTGCCAAAAAAGGAAAGAACTTGTCTTCTTTTCATAGAAAAATGGTGTAGCAATAGATTCTTCTGCAATTTAATGGCGCTTGGTAGGATCATACCGAGCGTCATTCCAGTCTTTACCAACTGAATTGGTAACATTATGCCAAGAAAAGAACAAGGATGGATCACATTTCAAACATCAGAAGAGGAACGGAAAATTCTCGAAGAGTTTTGCCAGGACTCTCAACGCACGAAAACCGAGATTCTGCGGGAACTTGTGCGTGGTCTGAATAAGCACCAAGTATCACAAGCCTCAATACCAACTCCCCCACCAACTACACAGGTAAATCAGGTAAATCTGGAAATGCCTACTGGAGAAATTGGTAGTTCTAAAAAGGCTTTAAAAGTTAGCTCCCGTAATATTCTCAAGGGTGTGGTGAAAAAAGTTGTCATTGGAGCTGTTAATTGTGAGGTGACACTAGAAATTGTTCACAGAGTAGAGCTAACCTCAATGATTACGAGAACATCTGCTGAAGAGTTGGGTATTGTTGCGGGAGAGGAAGCCTATGCAGTGATTAAATCTAACGATATTGTGATTGCTAGAGAATAAAAATGATGAGATTTATTTGATATATGAACAAGGGGGATAAGGGAGACAAGGGAGACAAGGGAGACAAGGGAGACAAGGGGGAGATATTGATTAATCATTGAGGATTTGAGAAACAATCGTACAATCATTCCTACACCCGACTTCTGACTTCTGACTCCTCTGTTTGTACAGGAATTTGGATGATAAATTCGGTTCCTTGTTCGACGGTGGAATGACATACAATTTTGCCGCCGAGTTTTTCGGTGATAATTTGATAGCTAATTGATAAACCTAATCCTGTGCCTTTACCGACAGGTTTGGTAGTAAAAAAAGGGTCGAAGAGTTTAGTGCGAATACATTCAGCAATCCCAACTCCATTATCAGCGATCGCAACTTGCACCCAGTTAGCATCAATCATAGAAGTGCGAATGGTAATTTGGTTCGGGTTTTGCTGAATTTCTGACAAACATCGCCCTCTATTAGATTCTTCTAGGGCATCAATAGCGTTTGCCAAAATATTCATAAACACTTGATTCAGTTGTCCAGCGTGGCACTCAACTAAAGGCACAATACCATAGTCCTTAATTACCTGAATTTCTGGGTGTTTGCCTTGGGCTTTAAGACGATGGCTTAACAGTACCAAAGTGCTATCAAGACCTTCGTGAATATCTACTTCTTTGATTTCTGCTTCATCCAAACGAGAAAAATTGCGTAGAGACAGCACAATCTGGCGAATTCGTTCAGTTCCCACCTGCATTGATTGGAGAATACTGGTTAAATCTTGGATGAGGAAAGGTAAATCGGCTGCTTGGAGTTTGGCTTGCAGGGTGGCTGGTGGGTCGGGATATTCTGTTTGATAGTCTTGGAACAAACTCACCAAATCTTGGATGTAGCTATCAAGGTGGCTGAGATTACCATGAATAAAGTTGACTGGGTTGTTGATTTCATGGGCAATTCCGGCTACCATCTGCCCCAATGCTGACATTTTTTCGCTTTGAACTATTTGAGTTTGGGTTGTTTGTAGTTGAGTGAGGGCTTGTTGTAAGTCGGTAATTGCTTGTTCGAGGCGGTCTGACTGGATGAATGTAACTTGCTCAGAAACATCTAATAACTGTGTGAGTGTGGCAATTTGAGAATTTAACTGTGCAATTTTGCGATCGCCCACAGAAGTCACTGGTAAAGAATCTACAAAGGTTTTACCATCATCAAAGGGTAGTAGTGCAGTTTTCACACTTAATGCTAAGGGACGTAGCAAATCTACAGTTGTATGGGAAATTGCCACTTTTAAAAACATCATCACCACAAACATATTTCCTGAAGGCAAAATTCCACCAAAGCCCGCCACTGATTTAATGTTGAAGGGAATCACAAATTCATGTTGTGCGGGGATATGGGGACTAGCGAGCGCATCAGGAATGTGAAAGACGTTGTACATCTGCTGTTCTAGATCAACCATCAAAGATGGATCAGGCTTGATGACTGTACCTGGATCAAGTCCTAGTTGGTGAATTAGCTGTGAAACCATTGGAATATTTGCGATCGCATTTTCATTCGCCAAGGGAATTGCTTGGTGTCCACGGGATTCATAACGAGAATTCCATTCTGGCTGCTCACCAACCGTTGCCAACAAAGTTAAACACTTCAAATCAGGTAAAATCTCACCATCACCCAACAATTCACGAGCCGATGCTTGTAGTTTTGGAGTCAAATCACTATAAGAATGGGTTTTGAATAATCTAATCAAAGCGCAAGATTGATTTTGGGTTTTGTCATCAACTAAGCTTTCATATAAATAATTAATAATGGCTCTACCAGCTTCTTCCATCGTTGTCACATTCTGCCCTAGCTGGCGTAATGCTAAACCACATTCAGACATATTTCTGAGTGTGAATTGATTGAGGTCGTACATGACAAAACCTTTCTACCAAAACTACATTTACAATTTGCGTGGAGTTTATATTTCCCCAATTTCTAGCTGTAAATTTTGGTCTTTATGCAATTTTTACTGAAAATTTATACGCTAAGGTATATCTATGAAAGAACCCGGAAATAATGAATTCTTGTTAACGAGGCAGGAGGCAGTAAGGAAACGGATTGTAGCATTGTTTACCTTGCCCAACTTAAGTTCATGTTTTCATACAGACTTACTTAAATTCACGGGACTTAGTAATGACACTGTATTTCTTCCACTGTGCGTCTCGAAATATACATTAGTTATTCATCAATCCTGAGACCTTTTTAGTATTGGAAAGAATTATTTTCGCAACCCTTTTGCCTTCTGCCTTGATCTGTAAACATATTATTTTCACCCTTAAGTCAAGCAAACGCTGTGCGTAATAACCTGGAAGAAACTCATTTAAACCGCGCCCGTGCTAGTCTCCGACAAGCATTATCTTGGTATGGATATCTTCGCAAGTCAGGGCAGTTATCATCTAACCCAGAATTGGCAGGTTTGGTCAAGCCAGAATTAGACGCTTTAAATGCCACACTCAGTAAACTAGACGCGAATTTAATTAAAATTGCGGTGTTTGGTTTGGTGAGTCGGGGAAAATCCGCAGTCTTAAATGCTTTACTGGGAGAGAAGATTCTGCAAACTGGCCCTTTAAACGGGGTGACTCAATGGCCGAGGTCTGTGCGATGGCAACCACCAGGCGGTAAAATTATTGTCGAATTAATTGATACACCAGGATTAGATGAAATTGCAGGGGAAGCACGGGCGAAAATGGCGCGGGAAGTGGCGCGTCAGGCAGATTTAATTTTATTTGTAGTTTCTGGTGATATTACGCGGACAGAATATCAAGCGTTACTAGATTTACGTCAGGCGCAAAAACCGTTGATTTTGGTGTTTAACAAAATTGACCTTTACCCAGATACAGACAGAGGCGCAATTTATCGCAATTTACAACAACTGGGTGCAGGAAATCCCCAAGCGCCGCCTTTGTTACCTGATGAAATTGTCATGGTGGCGGCGGAACCTGCACCAATGGAAGTACGGGTAGAATGGCCCGATGGAAGTGTGAGTTATGAATGGGAAACTCTACCACCAGAAATTACCGAACTCCAGCAAACATTACTCAAGATTCTCAATCGTGAAGGTAGGTCACTTCTAGCGTTGAATGCACTTGTTCAAGCCAGGGAAGCGGAAGCAAAAATCGCGCAAAAAACTCTAGATTTACGTGAAAAAGAAGCAGAAGAAATTATCTGGCAGTTTACTAAATATAAAGCGTTAGCAGTAGCATTAAATCCGATCGCAGTTTTAGATATTCTCGGCGGAACCGTGGCTGATTTAGCTTTAATTCGGGCTTTGGCCAGATTGTATGGTTTACCGATGACTAGCTATGAAGCGGGGAAAATTCTCAAAACGATTTTAATGAGTTCTGGCGGTTTGTTGCTAGGAGAATTAGGCAGTAGTTTTGTATTAGGATTAGGTAAAAGTACTGCGGCGATCGCTAGTGGTGATAATCCAGTCAATATTACTAGTTTTGCTGGCAGTGCGATCGCTCAAGCGGGAATTGCTGGTTATGGTGCTTATGCTGTTGGTAAAGCCGCCCAAGTTTATCTCGAAAAAGGCTGCACTTGGGGACAATTAGGCGCGAGTACCGTAATTCAAGAAATTCTTTCGCAAGTTGACCAAAATACAATTCTGTATCGGTTGCAACAAGAATTAGGTTTAAAGTATTGAGAATTTCTAAGAATTATTTCCCTAATTGTTGCTGTTCATCAGCCTTCATCAACTTGTATCAAATTCTGCTGATAATTGCGCTAGATTCCTAATTTACAATGCACCATAAAAGGGTGAAGGGAAGAATTCAGAATCCAGAATTCAGAAGTCAGAATGTTTTATTAACCATAATTCAGGCTTTTTACCTTTTTGCATCAAAAATGACAAGAGGGAAAACCCAATCAATTTAGTTTATTAACAGAGGGTGTTCCCCACAGCAATTTTTTTTGAGTTTATCTAAACTGAAAGTATTGGCTCCTACACTCTATCCCAGTAAACAAAGGTAGATTTATCATGACAGCAACCTACGACAGATTCGATACCGTACAGCAATCTGAGCAAAATGGCTCTACAACCATCGAGCAAGCAATTTTAGAAGCCATCTCCGAAGCTCGTTCAACTTGTGAAACCAATGGCGATGGCTCTCCTAACTGTGCTGTAGCTTGGGATATCGTTGAAGAATTACAAGCGGAAAAAGCGCATCAACAACAAGCAAAACACCGGAAAACCTCTCTAGAAAGCTTCTGCGACACCCACCCAGACGCTTTAGAATGTCTCATTTACGATGTTTAATGATCCCGTAAATCAGTTATTGCTGATTTCGTCAGTTGTTTAATTAGCTCTAAATTTGGCGGTGGTGTTTCACTTTCCATCCCTAACCATAAAAGATATTCCACATTCCCAGCCGGGCCTGTAATGGGCGACCAAGTTAAGCCTTTGTATTTCCAGCCTAAATGATCTGCGGCTTGTAATACCTGAAAAATCGCATCAGCTTGGTCGTCAGAATCGCGTACTACACCTTTTTTGCCAACACGGGATTTTCCCACCTCAAATTGTGGCTTGACTAATAAAACCGCTTCACGGGGAGCTTGAGTTAATTGCCACAGTGCAGGCAAAATCTTGGTTAAGGAAATAAACGATACATCTACCACCGCCAAATCGGGAATGCGATCGCCTCCAGCGTATAATTGTTGGGGCTGTAATTGGCGTAGATTTGTCCGTTCTCGCAAAATCACCCGCGCATCATTTCGTAAGCGCCAATCAACTTGGCCATAACCAACATCAATACCATAAACTAAGCTGGCTCCAGCTTGCAGCAGACAGTCAGTAAAGCCGCCTGTAGAAATTCCCCCATCTAAACAAATTCTTCCATCGGTAGGAATCGCAAATAATTCCAAGGCTTTTGCTAGTTTATCGCCACCACGAGACACAAAGCGCGATCGTTCTTTGACTTTGATTTGCGCCGCTATATCTACTTCTGTCCCTGGTTTATCAATTATCTGCTGATTAACAGTCACTTCCCCCGCTTGAATGAGTCTTTGTGCTAAAGCACGAGAAGCGCATAAATTTAACTCTACTAATAATGTATCCAGCCTTTGTTTAACCAATTAATCTGCTTCTCCTGGTAAAATTAAATCTAAACCATAATTAATAATTTCTTCACTGTTAATTAGCTTTTCTAATTCTTCGGGTTCATAACGTCCTTCTTCTACTTCTAAAGAAGCTTGATCAATAGCATTTAAATAAGCTTCGGTTAACGTTTCTCTTAATTCTTCTGGGGTGAGGTAATATCCTCCTGCTTTCCGGCGTTTATTTTCTCGTTGAATTTCTCGAATTGAATTCCGAATAGAAACATCCCAAGAACGAGTTGAGCGATTTTCAGCTTGTTGTTTAATCAGATGTAGCAGCAAAATCACTGCATAACTCCGAATTGTTTTGATAATATCATTGCGGCTCATTTCCTCTAATTCTTCGACAACAATTAATGCTTCTGGAATATTACCTTTAAGCAACAATTCTTTGAGATTTAATAATTCTTCCATAATTAGTACCTCAAAAAAGACGTTGCATTGCAACGTCTTTACATCTAAATTATTACATCAAAATTTGAATTTACTAATCTAAACCATCATTACCTACAGCCGCCCTGACAAGTGCGGCAAATTCATCTAGTGTGATATTGCTTCTGAGCCTTTCGACTATCGCTCCTCGAATCGAACCTTCTGGTGTTGTATAAGGTAGGGCAAATAATCCTCCTGTGTGGAGTGTGACGCTTGGTGTGGAAATATGAGTGATTGGATCTATATATGACACACCTGTAACTGTGAAACTACCATTAATTCCTCTAAAAAATGTCCCTACGGGTGGATTTATTTGAGCAGCAGCAGTAGATAAATAGGCACCAGGAGTAACATATACTACTGCACCAGCAAAGGAACCGGGATCACCAGAGGAAAAATCTGCGATGGGGCTTTCTATTTGGGTTTGTGCTGATGCGGGGTTAGATATACCGGTTAAGCAGCTAATTAATCCTGTGAAAAATAAACCTGCTTGCCAAAAAATTCCAGCAGAACGAGAATTTAACATCATGTGATAAAGTCCTTAGTTTGGAGAAATTAAGTCTTGCTTGCTGGATGTTGTTTATGCAAATCAGTTGTTTTAAGTTTTGTCTTGGGCGCTGAATTTTCAATAATTGGGATAACTAATAAGATATAAGCTTTTGGGGATTTTAGCTAAGAATTTATAACCAAAAATGTAAATTTAAAAGACATAAACAAAAGTAATGATAATCTATTTACCGTTAGTGACGTTAGGCGATCGCGTTTGTTATGATGTAAGTTAATTATTAAAGTATTTATGGCTGTCAGCACTAAAAATCGGCGGAAAAATGGTGTCTTTTTCATGAACGTGAATTAATCAGAGTTAACTGGCTAGGACAACAGGTAACAACTTAGACTGGTGTAGGTTGGGTGGAGGAACGGAACCCAACATTCACGCATACTTTGTTGGGTTACGCTATCGCTACACCCAGCCTACTACTCTAGTACAGGTCGGCGTAAATAAACAGACCATCAGAAATTGCTACAAGGCTTGTGGTATCGTTATTATTTCTTTTTACTTTTGCCTTTTTACTTTTGCCTTGTTGTACTAGTCGCCAAGGCGGTGAAATCACAATCTCAACTGCAAACCCTGAATTGCATAATCTAACAACTCCATTGGGTGCATCACCGCAATCTTTTTACCTTGCAATTCTAAATGCTTGGTAATTTGTAAAGCACAACCAGGATTCGGAGAAGCAATTAAATTAGCACCAGTATTTAATAAATTTTGTACCTTTTGCTTACCTAATTCCTCTGCGACTTCTGGTTGTAATAGGTTATAAACCCCAGCACTACCACAACATAAAGCTGCGTCTAAAGGTTCTCGTAAAGTCACGCCGGGAATTCGGCGTAATAATTGACGCGGTTGCAAACTAATTTTTTGTCCATGTAATAAATGACAAGCATCTTGATAAACCAAAGTTAAAGGTTTATCTGTAAGTGGTGATAGTTTAGCTGTCAAGCCAACAGTTGCTAAAAATTCTTGTGCATCTTTGACTTTAGCTGCAAAATTCTCCGCCTTTTCTCGATATTCTGGATCATCAGCTAAAATGTGACCGTATTCTTTTAATGTATGTCCACAACCGGCAGCGTTGATAATAACAAAATCTACATCAGTATCAGCGAAACTATCAATCATTTGTCTGGCTAAAGCTTTGGCTTGTTCTGTTTGTCCTTGGTGTTCAGGAAGCGCAGCACAACAACCTTGAGATTTAGGAATCACAACTTCACAACCATTTGCTGTTAATACTCGCACTGTCGCTTCATTCACAGGGGAGAAAAACAGTCGTTGCACACATCCCAAAATCACGCCGACTCGATAGCGTTTTGTACCTTTAGCGGGAATAATATCTGGTAAGTTATCTTGAAAAGATTTGGCAGTAATTTGTGGCAGAATTGATTCCATTGCTGCCAAACGTGGCGAGATATTTTTGAGAATACCAGTTGCTTGTAATAATTTAGAAAATCCCAACTTTTGATAAACAAATAATGGTACAAGTAAAATGCGTAAAATATCTGGATTGGGAAATAAAGCAAATATCAATTGACGTATAAGTTTATCTGGTAAACTGCGGGGATAATTACGTTCAACTTGATGACGGGTGGCGGAAATTAGTTTGTCATATTGTACGCCTGAAGGACAAGTTGACACACAAGCAAGACAACCTAAACAACTATCAAAATGTTCGACTGTGGCTGTATTGAGGGCAATTTCACCTTCATTAATTGCATCCATCAGATATATACGTCCTCTAGGGGAGTCCATCTCTTTCCCAATGACGCGATAACTAGGACAGGTTGAAAGACAAAATCCACAATGTACACAAGTATCAATTAATTTTGGGTCAGGTGGATGATTATTATCAAAGCCTTGTAAATTTTTGATACTAGCTGTATTGTTAACAGAATTTTCTGAAACTTGCATATTTATCCTCTGAGTTGAAAGTGCTGAGTGCTGAATAAAAATCTTAGTACTTAGCCAGGAGTGAAGAGTCCCTCTTTCATATAAATTGCTGAATACTGAGTAAACATAATAGTCACTCTTGTATACTGGACTATGAAATAAGTTTTATCGGGACTTTCTTGGCGGTAGTTAGTTAAATTCCACCGACAAATCGACCCGGACTTAAAATATTTTGGCTATCAAACTGTGCTTTAATGCGGCGCATCAAGGGCAAAGCGTTACCGAGGTTGCCCCAAACATCAATATTTTGCTTGACTGTTGCAGGTGCGGTTAAAATAGATAAAAAGCCTTGATGATTTTGAGTGCGATCGCGCAATTTTAAAACTTGACTTTTCTCCTCTAATTGTAGCCAACCCAAACCGCTACTAATATGAACTAAACCAATGTTCACTTGATTTAAAATCTCCACAGCCGCGCTTGGTAACACTCCTATTTTGCAAGTAATTGCCGAATCTGTGTCAGGAGATTTGATTTGGTTTTGTAATCTCTGCCATAGATTGGTATCATCTGCATCGGCGTATACTGCCCCATTTAAACCCAACTTTGTACCGACTTCCAAAAGGCGGTTTGATTGTTCTTTGACACTTTCACTAATACTTTGAAAACGGGCAATTAATCCTAATCCTGTACCCAAACCTAAATTAGATACAAGTTGTGCAGATAGTAAATCAGCTTGGGTTGGTGTTAACGCTGAACCTCGCAATATAGAAGCAGCTTGAGATATGGCCTCTGCTGTTCCAGTTAACACCACAGTACCCGCTACTTCTTGCATCGGATACACGCGAAAAGTGACTTGACTAATAATTCCTAATGTGCCGTAAGACCCAGTAAACAACTTCATCAAGTCATAGCCAGCAACGTTTTTAACAACTCGTCCACCAGCTTTGGCAATTTGTCCATCCGCACGTACAAAGGTAATACCAAGTAACTGGTCGCGGACACTTCCATAACGTTGTCGCAGAGAACCTGTATCACCAGTAGCTACAATACCACCAATAGTTGCTGTTTCTGGGTCTGTGGGGTCAAGGGCAAGAAATTGGCGTGATTTTGCCAAAATTCTTTGGAGTTGGGCGAATTTCATCCCGGCTTCGACTGTAATAGTCAAATCTCCCACCGCATGTTCGATGAGTTGGTTAATTCGTTCTGTACTGACGACAATATCAATACCTTTGGCTAAACCACCCCAGTTCAGTTTACTACCACTCCCACAAGGCAGGACTCGCCACTGATTTTGATGGGCGGTGGCCATGACTTGAGATAGTTGTGTTTGAGTGTGGGGATAGACAATACAAGGTGAATTTACGGCAGATGTCGCCTGTTGAATAGATTTTCGTTGACTGGCTGCGAGATTTTCCCAAAGAACAATATTTTCTTCGCCAACAATAGATGCAATATCGGTTGCAATACCTTTCATTAGTTTAAGTAGTTCAGTGTTAAAAATTATCGTTATGGCAAGGCTGGAAAAGTCAAAAGTAAAAAACCAAAAGTCAAAAGTATTCTTAATTTTTGCCCTTCGGGTGCGCCATTTGCTTTATGCCGGGAAACCCGTCCACCGCAATGGCTTACTTTTTACTTTTGCCTTTTGACTTACCGCTATGCAGTTAGGGCAGGAGGCAGGGGAAGAGTTTTTACTCAGCACTCACACTTCGACTCCGCTCAGTGTACAGCACTCAGCACTCAACACTCAGCACTTTACTCTTACCAGGATTCATTAACCCATAAGGGTCAACCATTTCTTTAAATTTCAACTGTTCAGGGTCAATTACTTTTCTGCCACCGTCTTCAATAATATAGGTATGAGGGTTGGCAATAAACACACCTTTAGCTTCGTGATACTCGATAATTTCATTCAGGCGTGCTTCGGTTGTGTAACGTACAAGTTGTAAAGCCGCAGGTATAGCTTGTCCGTTGACGCGAATAAATTCTAAGTGCATCATCACTTCATCACCGAAATAATGATAAAGCTCTTCTACTAGTTCTAAACCTTTGTCGGCAGGGAAGATAGATTGCAAGTAGGTGATGGAAGTATCAACGCTGCGGGCGTGTAAGGTGGTGTGGTTCCAGGTAAACTCAGCTAAATTGATTCCTTTACCTGCTTCTTGGGCTGGCTTTTGATAGGTAATTTGACCGTTGTATTGCTGTACCAAACCCGGTAATAGTTCTAAACTTGGTTCTGCAATCATTAATAAGGCTGCATGAGTATCAACAGGAATATATTGATGTAAGGCGCTAAAGTATTCTGGGATGGGTGAAGCGAAGATAGAGATTAATTTTTTGATCATCCCATCGGCGTTACCTAATGCCTGACCAAATTTAGCGGCTGTCATAAAGTCGTTAAAGGTGACAATAACTTCCGCCCAAGGATAAGCAGTGCCTAAAGGAATTTCAACTTCGGTGATAATGCCGTTAATTCCCCAAGCATGGTTGACTTTCTGCACATCGTCACCACGCAGTTCGATGATACGGGGTTCTTTTTCTAAAGTTACCACGCGCAAAGCCAAAAGATTGCCGCGATCGCCAAGTAACCCATACTGTATCGAACCAATACCACCACTCCCTCCAGCGATAAAGCCCCCAATAGTTGCTGTGCGGTAGGTTGAGGGTGCCATCCGCATTTCCCAGCCAATTTCTCGTGCTTTTTTATCTAAGGCTGTCAATTTCACCCCAGCTTGTACCCGCCCTACCCCTGGCTTTACCCAGAGAATTTCTTGCATTTTGGTCATGTCTAAAATTACGCCACCGTACATCGGTACGCATTGCCCATAGTTCCCAGTTCCCGCACCGCGCACAGTTACTGGTATGCGTAATTCGGCACATATCGAGGCTGCTTTTATGACTTCTTCTTCGTTAGCAGGACGGACAACAATATCCCCGACTTTGCCTGCTAATTTGGGTACAAGCACAGGGCTAAATGTGTGGTAATCCTGGGATAATTTGGCTACTTGGTTGGGGTCAGTGATAGTTTCGATATCTGTAAAAGCAGCAGTGAGTGTTTCTAAATCGGTAGTTGCCATAGTCTTTTATTAACGCAGAGTAGCGCGGAGGTAGGCGGAGAATTGATCTCTCTGCTCCTCTAGACGCTGTAATAATTGAGTTGTAATGTCATTTCTTTAATATAAGGTCTGATAGGTCTCTAATAACAAAATTAAGTTAGCATCATTGTTGTGAGCAACTAAATATGAAAATGAAAACTGAACAAGAACGTGAACAATTAATCAAAGCAATCAATGTACTTTTGCATCAAGCTTATGATAGTACTCTAGATGAGATTTACGCTCTATTGCAAAAAATCGAAGATGAAGCAGAAGAAAATGATTTACAAGCCTATTATGCTGCAAAGAGTGATGTTGAAAATAATACTCTGATTGCTTGGGAGGAAATTAAACAAGAAATCGCTAATGAAAAAAACAAGGATGTTGCGTGACTTACGAAGTTAAATTTACAAAGAGTGCGAGGAAAAGCTTTAAAAAACTATCTCCAGAAGTACAAGAACGTATCCAAATCAAGATAGATGAATTGGTAATAGAACCTCGTCCTAACGGAGTAAAAAAGTTAAAAGGTGAAGAAAACTTATATCGAATTAGAGTCGGTGATTACCGTGTTATCTATGAGATTTTTGATGATGTTTTATTGGTAAGTGTGGTAGAAGTAGGACATCGTAGTAATATATACAAGGATGAAAGTTAATTACTTTCTGTCCAAACTATCTCGGACATTGACGTTCTTCCTCAGTTCCTAAACTGTCTGCCCAGTAGCGCACACGGCTATGCGCTACTCCTGAACCTGTGCGGCGGTAAGTTTCGAGGGCAGATAGACTTTGTTGAAGCATTTGGGCTTCAGTAAGAGGTTGAAAATTTAATGCTGTGTCTATTTCACCAACTTCAAATGATTCTGGTGTCGTTTGAGTAGCTTGATTTACCAGTAACTGCTCAAAATCTGCTAAATCTCCTGATGAACTAGTCAGCCATGTTAATAGGAGAGTCTTTACCTGTTCTCCAGGTAATGTTTCAAGATGTTCTAAAATTTGCTGTCTAAGGTTGCTTGCTGTCATAGCTCTACTATTAAGTACGATATTTATGATTTAACTCTGCTCTAATGTTAGCTAAAACAAGAGAATCAGTGAGGTAAAAGTCAAGAGTAATTAACCGCCGATGGACGCGGATTAACGCAGATGAGTTTGTACATTAGCAGACTAGTAAAAGCGATCGCAATTCTCAAGGCTTATAAATATCTCTCTCCCTTGTCTCCCTTGTCTTTAAAGTAAGACTACTGTATATACTAATTTTCATATTTCACGGCGCTTTCGTGCCATTTACTTAATATAAAATCTGATAGATAACTGAGGCTGACAAATATTAATACACCCAAGCCAGTGGTGAGAAATAAGGCGGCAAACATTCGCGGAATTTGCAGGTTATAGCTAGAAATCAGGATACGGTAGGCAATGCCGGATTTTGCCCCACCAGTCCCGGCGACAAATTCTGCGACGACAGCACCTATTAAGGCTAAACCACCGCTAATTTTTAAGCCGCCTAAGAAATAAGGCATAGCACTGGGTAAACGCAGATACCAGAGGGTTTGCCAGCGTGAAGCTTTGTAGAGTTGAAAGAGGTTGAGTAAGTTGCGGTCAACGCTGTTGAGTCCGAGGGTGGTGTTAGAGACGATGGGGAAAAATGCAACTATCCAAGCACAGACTACAAGGGCGGCGAAGGTGTTGTTTTTGAACCAGAGGATGATCAGGGGTGCGATCGCTACTATCGGCGTTGTCTGTAAAATGACGGTATAGGGAAATAAACTTTTTTCTATCCACTTACTTTGGGTAAATAAAATCGCCATTAATAAGCCAGAAACCACAGCCGCAATAAAAGCCACCACCGTAATTTGTAACGTAATTAATAACGAAGGAAATAACTCGTTCCAATCAGCAATTAGTGTTTGCAATACTAATAACGGCCCAGGCAAAATATAAGGTGGTAAATTAGTGACTCGTACCAAAATATCCCACAGCAGTAACACTAACACCCCAACTACAACAGGTGCTAAAGTCTCAGCGTCAATCAACTTACTTTGTATCTTCCTATCAAAAATTTTCATCAGCGTTCATCCGCGTCCATCTGCGGTTAATTTATAGTTTCCGCTAAACAACGGGAAATCTTGCGGCAATATTCGTTATATAGCAATGATGTCCGAAATTCTTCATCACGGGGATAAGGCACATCAATTGCGATATCCGCCACCACCCGCCCAGGATTTGTACCCATAACTAAGACGCGATTCGATAAATACACCGCCTCGTAAATATTATGAGTGACAAACACCACAGTCCAGTGATATTTCTGCCACAAATCTAATAAATCGCTGTTGAGTTTGCTGCGGGTAATTTCATCTAAAGCCCCAAAGGGTTCATCCATTAACAGAATGTTGGGTTGAGTAACTAACGCCCTAGCAATGGAAACGCGCATTTTCATCCCCCCAGATAATTGCCGGGGATAGCTATCAGCACAATTTGTCAGTCCGACTAATGTTAAGGCTTGCTGGACTAAATTTTGAGCTTCTTGCTTGGGTGTTCTCGCCAATTTTAGCGGTAGGCGGATGTTTTCTCTCACTGTTGCCCAGGGCATGAGGGCGGCATCTTGAAAGACAAAGGCTAATTTTCGCGCTGCTTGAGGTATGCCCCAATTGATGTTACCGGAACTAACTTTACCTAATCCGGCTATTAATCGCAATACTGTACTTTTACCGCATCCCGAAGCACCTACTAAGCTGATAAATTGCGCTTCGGGAATTGTTAAGTTTAGGTCTTGTAAGGCAACAGTGCCGTTAGCGTAGACCTTACTGATGTGACTTAGTGTAATCGTCGGATGATTATTCATTCTTGTGAACGTAGACGCGAAGCGGCTTCCCGTAGGGTACCGCAAAGGACGCAAAGGACGCGAAGTTATAAGAGTTTGAGAGAGTTCTTGCATAAGTCTTAATCTAGACTTGTCTCGCAATCCTATCACCTGTAACCTGTCACCTGTCACCTATCACCTGCTGTAATACTCTATGCCTTTATTGACGAATTGCAAGGTGAAGGCATCTTTGTAGTTAACATTGGGTTTGTAAACCCCAGCCGTTACCAGACTATCGTAGAGTCCTTGCCAGCGTTCCTCACTCATTGACCCAATACCTTGCTTTTCGGCAGTACCAGAAGTAATAATCCCATATTCTTTGAGTTTTTGAATGCCGTAAGCTAGTTGGTCATCGGTCATTTCGGGGTTATCTTGTTTGATGAGTTGATTTCCGGGTTGGGGATTTTCCAGGTAGCTGTACCAACCTTTAATAGAAGCGTCAACAAATCGCTGGACTAAATCGGGATTTTTTTCTACTAGTTCTTTTTTGGTTTCTATAGTTGTGGCGTAGGTAGTGTAACCATAATCTGCTAGTAAAAAGACTGTGGGTTTAAACCCGCCTTGTTTTTCAATGGCGTAGGGTTCTGAGGTGATGTAAGCTTGCTGTGCTGAGGTTTTATCTGCCAGGAAGGGGGCGGGATTAAAGTTGTAGGGGCGTTTTTGGTCGTCGGTAAAACCATACTTGACTTTGAGAACTGGCCAATATGTGACGTTTGCTGCTGCTGAGATATAAATTGGTTTGCCTTTGAGGTCGGCAAGGGTTTTAATTGCTGGGTTGGGATGGGAGATCAGACATTGCGGGTCTTTTTGGAAGATGGCCGCGACGGTAATTTTGGGGATTCCTTGGGCAATGGCGTTAATGGCATCAATGCCATACCCCATAAAAAAGTCAACTGCACCCCCGACTAACAACTGAGTGCCGCTTGGTACTTGTGGGCCACCCATTTTAATGGTGACATCTAGACCATGCTTTTGGTAAATACCAGTAGCGATCGCTTGGTAAAATCCGCCATGTTCTGCTTGTGCATACCAGTTTGTCCCAAAGCTGACTTTATCTAACTGTGAACTTGAATTAGCTGGTTGGTTACTGTTGGTGCAAGCAGCAAGCAAGCCGCTACCCATACAGATGGAACCATACTGAATAAACTGGCGGCGACTAAAGCGATGAATCACTGTTGTTGTGGGTGGTAACGGATTCATAAGACCAAAGAATGTAATCAGACTGATGTTTTAACTGAGTCTGAGTGTACATTCTAAAATCAGTTTTTGATTGACTAAAGAATAAGGTTGAATTGCTAAAGCACGTTTAAAGGCTTTTATTGCATCCACATACTGACCAATAGCTGCATAGCATAAGCCCATACCATGCAGTGCGCCAAAATGCACTGGGTTGATTTGAATCACCATCTGACAGTCTGCCAGAGATTCTTTATATTTACCGAGACTGTAGTACAGAAAAGCGCGGCGATTCCAAGCTTCGGCAAAATCAGGCTGTTCTTGGATGAGTCTAGTCAACAGTGATTCCGCTTCCGTGGTTTTACCTGCATCCAGCAGTTTTTGGCTTTTGTCGATTTTTTCCAGACCGTGAATTCCCTTTTGCTGAAACCAGATCCGCCACAGTTTCTTGGTTGCTTTTTCCCGGACAGAAGCATTAGGGTTCTTCAAATCTTCAAGTAAAGAATTAATAGATAAAGAATCCATGAATTTGAGAGATTAGGAGATTAGTGTTTTTACCTTATTAATAACTTTCGCACAAAATTATCTCCTCAGTGACATTTAATGCCATCTTTAAATTTCTTCTACATTACTATGAATAAACAGCAAATTTTATGTTAGTAATTGTATTAACCAATACTGACAAATACGAAACTCTACATAATAGAGTTGTAAATAATTAGTCATTCAGAAACCGCACATCAAAAAACAGAAAACTTACTCAAGATACTTGACAACTACTGAGTTACTAATAAGTCATAAAAACATTACATAAATTCATGAATAATAGTTCCTGAATCGGATACGATATGGATTTTTCTCTGACATCAAGCAAAAATCCCAACTTTAGCATTCTCCAGCCCTAATTTAACTGTGGGGCAAATCCAAAATCTCCAATCTAAAATCTAAAATTTTATGACTATGCCAAAGCCAAATAGTGTTTCCCGGCATATTGTTTTAACATCACATCCAAGTCGTTTCGGCCCCAAGCCAATACCCATCAACTGGGGCGGAAGTGAACCGATGGAACGTGGCCCGGTAATTGCAACGTTGACGAACCAAGGCCATCGCAATGTAATTGGGACTCATTCGGGCGGATATGCGATTTATCGGGCTTTAGCGGTGGCGAGTGGCGCTTTACAAACAGACCACCGCGCTGATTTAACGAATACTTCCCCAATTGAGCAAATCGGCCCCCATCCTAGCTGGGCTGACCCTGATAAAATTGTCTCACTTGATCCCTTGGGAGCGATCGCCCCAGAAGTTTTTTCTGCCTATTTACAGCAGGGTTACGATATCCGCCCGACAATTGCCATCACCAAGGCACATATTAATATGCCGGAACTGCAAGAGGCGGTGGCGAAAGGGCGCTTGCAGGTGGATGGACAAATTATGAAACCTGGTGGTGATTTGGTGGTGACGAAAGCAGCCATTGAACCAGTGTGGTATTTACCTGGAGTGGCGAAACGCTTTGGTATTACGGAAGGCGATTTACGCCGCGCCTTATTTGAACAAACTGGGGGGATGTTCCCCGAACTAGTAACACGTTCTGATTTAGAAGTATTCTTACCGCCCATTGGGGGTTTAACTGTATATATTGTGGGGGATATCACCGCAATTACCGACCCTAGTAGACCTGTGGCTGTGCGGGTACATGATGAGTGTAATGGTTCTGATGTCTTTGGTTCAGATATTTGTACCTGTCGCCCTTATTTAGTCCACGGGATTGAGGTATGTGTCCAAACTGCTCAGGAAGGCGGTGTGGGAATTATTGTCTACTGTCGCAAAGAAGGGCGGGCTTTGGGCGAGGTGACGAAGTTCTTAGTATACAACGCCCGGAAGCGTCAGGAAGGAGGCGATCGCGCTGATGCCTATTTTGCCCGGACAGAATGCGTCGCGGGTGTCCAAGATATGCGCTTTCAGGAACTCATGCCCGATGTGTTACATTGGCTGGGCATTACCCGCATTGACCGGATGGTGTCGATGAGTAATATGAAATTCAATGCCATTACTCAGTCTGGTATTGAAATTGTTGAACGCATTGCGATACCGGAAGATTTGATTCCCCAAGACGCGCGGGTGGAAATTGAAGCCAAGAAGGCTGCGGGTTATTACACTACGGGGGATGTGTTAGATACGGATGGTTTGGCGGAGGTGAAGGGACGTTCTTTGGAAGTATGAAGTGTGAAGTCTGAAGTCTAAAAAGTGGCGTTGCATTATCACTTTCTTGTGGGATGGGCTTCTAGCCCGTCCGTTAATTTTAAGATGTGAGAGTGTTCAGATCCCCGACTTCTCAAAAGAAGTCGGGGATCTCGTAACCCCTCAGAATTTATGGCATTACAGGGGTGAAGGGTGGAAAAAATTGAGTATCTTCGTTCGCCCAGGGCGATAAGAGAAAGGTGTGGGCAAATTTTGGCGCTGGTGAATGAGGGGAAGTCGCCTTACTTTACTTGTGATTTGTCGCAGTTGGGAAAAGTGGCAGATTATGTAATTGAGGTGATGCGGGGTGAGTATCCCGATTTCAATATTCCCTTTCACAGTCGGTGGCGACATTTTGAGGCGCAGAATATACCGCGTTTGGCAAAGTTAAATAATTTGTTAGCAGGACTAACGCCTTTGCAACAAGCCATTGCTAAATTTGATTTGGCAATTGTGAGTGTGTTATTAGATGCGGGGGCGGGGGAGAGTTGGCGTTATCGTGAACAGTCAACGGGTTTGAGTTTGGGACGTTCTGAAGGGTTGGCTATCGCCAGCTTGGAGATGTTTTGTCAAGGGGCGTTTTCGCTTTCAGGTTTGCCCCAAGTGGATGCTTTAAAATTACTCAGGTTAACTGAGGCGGAATTAGCAACAGGGTTTCAGGTTAGTACTGAAAATCCATTGGTGGGAATGAGTGGGCGATCGCAATTATTACAGAGATTGGGGCGAGTCGTAATTGCTTTCCCTCATTTGTTTGGCGAAGAAAACCCGCGCCCAGGAAATTTAGTGAATTATCTTGTTGGTAAATCCCAAAATGGGCAGTTAGCAGCAACAACAGTATTCAGTGCAGTTTTAGAAGGATTGAGTGATATTTGGCCGGGAAGATTAACCATTGCTGGTGTTAATCTTGGTGATGTTTGGCAACATTCTGCTGTTAGTGATGATGGGTTAGTACCATTTCACAAACTTTCCCAATGGTTGACATATTCTTTATTAGAACCATTACAAGAACTAGGTTTAACTATTACTGATTTAGATGAACTAACGGGATTACCAGAATATCGCAATGGTGGTTTATGTCTCGATTTAGGATTAATTAATCTAAAAGACCAAAATATTTTGCATTCATCTCATTCTGTTGATTCCGAATTAATCATTGAATGGCGGGCTTTAACTGTAATTTTATTAGATGAAATTGCAGCTACTATCCGCGAAAAGTTAGGAATGAGTGTTACAGAACTCCCTTTAGTAAAAATTCTCCAAGGTGGAACCTGGACAGCCGGACGCAAAATAGCCGCAGAACTGAGAAAAGGCGGTCAACCCCCTATACAAATCAACAGCGATGGGACAGTATTTTAATTGTCATTCGTCCTTTGTCCTTTATGGAAATAACTAATGACCAATGACCAATGACCAATAACTAATAACTAATAACTAAAATGCAAAATCAAGTCACTGTTATTGACCATCCTTTAATTCAACATAAACTAACTTTGATGCGGAAAGCGGAAACTAGCACGACGAAATTTCGTAACCTCCTCAAAGAAATTAGTCTGTTGTTAGGTTATGAGGTAACGCGAAATTTACCTTTAAAATACGAAGAGATTAAAACACCCCTCGCCCCAATGAATGCACCCGTGCTTGCACCAGATAAAAAGCTGGTGTTAGTTTCTATCATGCGGGCAGGACAAGGTATTTTAGATGGTATGTTGGAGCTAATGCCATCAGCCAGAGTTGGTCATATTGGTTTATACCGTGACCCCAAAACCTTAATTCCCATTGAATATTATTTCAAAGTTCCCCACGATGTTGAACAACGGGACATGATTATTGTTGACCCAATGTTAGCCACGGGAAATTCTGCTGTTGCGGCTGTAGACAGGTTGAAATCTACTAACCCGTTATCAATGAAGTTTGTTTGCTTATTAGCAGCCCCAGAAGGGTTACAACATTTCTGCACTGTTCATCCTGATGTACAAGTTTATACTGCTGCTATTGATGAGTATTTAGATGAACATGGTTATATTATTCCAGGCTTGGGTGATGCAGGCGATCGCTTATTCGGTACAAAATAAATGAAGCACTTATAGATTTTGGCTTACTGGCAGAGTTATCGTCCCATTTTTTGATGCTCTCTAAATATATCTTCCGACAGAGAGCAACCAATCAGTTTATTGATTATTGTTGTAGGAATTCAGTCTTCAAAATTCAGAGTAGGTAAACCCCTACAGCCTTATACCCAGTCTTGATTATGTGCTGTGTGTAAATAAATATTAATAATCCTAAATAAATACTAAGTTATTTATATCATCTGAAATTTACAACTTGATATATGGTGAATATCTCACCTGTATATATGTTCCGAAATGAGTTATCAAATGCGATCGCTATAATCAGTTAGTAATTCTGCACAAAGAATATTACTCAAAGTAGCAAGTTTTTTCAAAGATTTCTCAAAACTGTGTTTTTTAACCAAAAAAACTTTGATGGGCTGCTTTATTCTATCAAAAAAAGTACAGTTTTTGCCGACAAAATTAACTTGTTTAGCATAAAATCTGCTCCTGATTATTTTTTGCTGTTCACAATTAATACTGTGCTTGACATGGCTCATTTTTAAGTGATAATAGCTAAGGCTATAATCGCTATATAAATTTTTATTGTTTATCATGAGGAGTTCTTTTAGCCAAATTAAATAGTGAAAAAAATATGATTTAACCTCACCTTGATTGTTTATATAGAATGGTATATATAATATGTATAGATATTATGTTAGTTATTAATCTTAATTTTATTTAAGCCAGACTCAACTAACCCAAGCACTAGAGTGTAAACACCAACGAAAATAATGTCATACCCCACTATTGGACAACTTGAAAGAGAAATTGCACAACGAATTAGTGCTTTGTATTATGAACAAATAGGGCAACGTCCTAGCCAAGTTGTATGTCATTTTTTTGATACGGAATTGGTGATTTCTCTAGAAAAATCAGCTTCATTAGTAGAGTTAACATTAATCTCTGGCGGGTATGATAACTTAGCTGAACAAGTCCGCTTATTTTTAGACAAAATCATTAAACGTCAACTACAAAATTTACTAGAAGAAATCATTGGTAAGCCAATAGTTGATTTGATGACTAATACAAATTTAGCTACCGGAAGAACTGGAATAATTGTGATTTTACAACAGTTGCCAGAAGTGCGGAATCCAGAGTCTATCCCTAAAGCAAACTTGAAGAATTTAGCTGAGTGAAACGACCAGTCAAAACGGTATCTAGTTTATGCAAATTATATGGTTTTGTTAGATAAGTATCTGTACCTGTTAAAAAGAGACGTTCGGAGTTTTCTTCCAAATACCAAGGAATAACTGCAATAATGGGAATTTTGGCAGTTTTTTTATCTTGTTTGAGGAAATCAATAACTTGACCGCCAGTAATATCAGAAATCATCATATCTAAGATGATTAAATCAGGTTGATGTGTTTGCGATAGTATTAAAGCTTTGATTCCTTGTTTGGCGCAAATACAAGCATAATGTAATGCCTTGATGTGATAATTTAGGAGTTCTAAATTGTATATATTTTCTTCGACAACTAAGATTAGTGGCTGTCCGTTCATAAACAACAAGTCACCTTTAAATTAAAGATTACCTAAGCAAAATTATGAATTTTTACATTCTCAAAGTGACTCCACTAACAGCGAAGTCGTATTTTCTAGTAAATATTTGATGGTTGACGAGGTTATCTTTACAAGGCTGTATGCGGCTCGAAATGAACTAGCTCGTGTATGACCCACTAGGTTGATTGTCTATGCTGAAGTTAAGGGTAGACAACGACAAGCCAGTGGCAATATCAAGCAAACATCATGACTAAAAGTGTACATTCCTTCTAGAGTGATATGCAACTGTAGCAGGTATCAAATTTTCTAACCACTGTTATAGGATTTATTGTCATTGATGATTTTCGGGAAAATAATTAACTCCTAAAGCCTTTGGTGGTGAAGCTTTACCAGCTAATCCCAACAATGCAAATAAAGCGATCGCATAAGGTAACATAACTAGAAACTGGTAAGGAATATTAACACCCAAAGCTTGGATACGTAATTGTAAAGCTTCCGTCGCGCCAAACAATAAACAAGCCAAAGCACTACCTATAGGATGCCATCTACCAAAAATTAAAGCAGCGATCGCAATAAAACCTCTACCTGCACTCATCCCTTCACTGAAAAATCGAATCTGCACTAAGGCGAGATACGCACCGCCTAAACTCGCCAAACAGCCACCCAGCACCACCGCACAGTAACGCACCATTGCAACTGATATCCCAGATGTCACCGCCGCCTGGGGATATTCCCCCACCGCTCGCAAAGTTAAGCCAAAGCTGGTATGAAATAAAACATATACACTAACAGCAATTAAAAATAGCAGTAAATAGACAAGAATATCTTGCTGAAACAATAGCATTCCCAAGACTGGGATATTTGCCAACCCTGGAATGAGGAGAGGTGTAATTCCTGGTAATCTTTGGGTGTTAGCACCGTGAAACACCAACCGCGCGAAAAACGCAGTTAACCCACCAGCCACTAAATTAATTGCTAACCCCGACACTAACTGATCAACTTTTAAAGTTACACATAAAAAAGCGTGGAGTAAACCCACCACACCCCCAGCCATGACAGCCGCAAGCACACCAAGCCAGACATTGCCAGTGTAAAAAGTCGCCACCGCACTAGTAAAAGCACCTGTGAGTAACATTCCTTCTAAGGCAATATTCAACACTCCCGAACGTTCAGAATATAATCCGCCCAAAGATGCAAAACTCAAGGGGACAGCGAGGTGTAAACTGGCGACTAGGTAATCAGAGAAGAAGTTAAGGTTATTCATTGGATTTTTTAACGCGGAGTATCGCAGAGTTTTCTTAGCGTTAAGCCTCAGCTTTCCTTTGGGTTTCTACCGCGAGACTAATAGCAACAAATAACACAGTCAAACCTTGAATAGCATAAACTACGGTAACTGGAACCCCGGCGCTACGTTGCATTACATTCGCACCACTACGCAAGGCGGCGAAAAATAAGGAAGTTAACACTACACCGCCAATATTACCGCGACTTAGAAACGCGATCGCAATGGCATCAAAACCATAACCAGGCGAAACTTGTTCAAATAAGCGATATTTCAACCCCATCACCTCAGTTGCACCTGCTAAACCAGCCAAACCACCAGCTAACGCCATGACTAACATAATGGTACGTTCCACCGACATACCAGCATAACGGGCAGCAATCGGGTTTAATCCGACGGCGGTGATTTGGTATCCTAGAGGCGATCGCCCTAACAAAACCCATAATATAATTGCTGCTATTAACGCCAAGATAATTCCCGCATGGGCAAGACTCCCCGGTAAAATAATCGGTAACTGGGCAGACTTAGCAATTAAAGGTGAATAAGGACTAGGTGCGGCTGGTGCTTTTAAAGGATTTTGTACCAAATAGCTAACCAAATTCACCGCAATATAATTCAGCAGCAAGGTTGTAATAACTTCATTCACTCCCCGCACAGCTTTCAAATAACCAGGTATCCATCCCCAAACCGCACCAAAAACAAATCCGGCGCACAAAGCCAAGGGAATGTGAATAATTGCGGGTAATCCTTGCACATATAGACCAATTAAAGCACTTCCCAAGGCACCCAGATAAATTTGTCCTTCGCCACCGATATTAAATTGACCAGCCTTTAATGCAACTAACACTCCTAAACTGGTGAATAATAGCGGTGTCATTTTGGTGAGGGTGTTACCAAAACCAAAGTAATTGGCAAGTGACTCTTGAAATAAGGCTGTGTATGCGGTGATAGGGTTTGCGCCTGCAAAGATGATGAGAATAGCACCAACCATCAGGGCAGAGGTAATTGCTATTAGCGGTGATAAGATTGGTAGCAGGGATTGAATGCGATTTATTTTGGTCATGATGTGATGATTGCCAACCCTCAACCTCAAAAAATGAGTATCGAGCAATATCTCGATTGGGAACCTCTACAAGAATACCGCTATGAATACGTTAATGGCAAAGTTTTTGCCATGACTGGCGGTACAATTCCTCACAATGATATTGCCTTGAACATCTACCGAGCATTGTATCCTCATTTACGTGCTAGAGGTTGTCGCATCAACGTTGCCGATGTCAAGGTACAGGTAAATCTTAACAGTCCATACTACTATCCTGATGTCGTAGTCAGTTGTGATCCACGAGATTCAAATGCTCGCAAATTTATCCAATATCCAAAGATAATTGTAGAAGTTCTTTCTCCTGGTACAGAAGCAAAAGATAGAGGCGAAAAGTTTGCTTTTTATCGTAATATGCCAAGTTTACAAGAATATATCTTAGTGGAATCTGAAAAAATCAGCGTAGAATTTTATCGTCGCGGAGAGGGTAGAATGTGGCTCTATTCTCCCTATACTATTGGTGAAGATATCATTATCGAAAGTGTTGATTTTAGCTGTGGAATTGATTCAATTTATGAAGGTGTGAGTTTTGACATCGAGAAATAGATTTAACCACTAACCAAAATCAAGAAACATTGCGTTTCCTTTATCCGCAGCATCTTGGTAATATTTCACCAAGGGATGATATGTGTAATCAAATAAATGATTGTAGCTATCTTCCGGTAATCCTCTAAATTTTAATCTCTGTTTGATTTCATCCATAGAAAAATCTGATAAAGCCTTGGCTATCTGTTGAACTTCATCAACGCTAAAATAATACAATGGATAGTCACCATCATCATATTCAATTCCTTGACTGGGGCTGACAGCCCTAATTAAAGGAAGATTATCGGCTGGATTTTTACTTACAACTAATTTAGATAAATTAAATTCTTCATCATAAAAGTCATATCCAGTAAGTAAGAAATTGATTGCTTGCCAAGTTTTATCTAAATCTAAATACTTACTTTTGCCTTCATTAATAATTAAAGGAATATCATCCTTCATCTTTTCAAATTTTTCTGGTTTGTGCGTGACTAATTTATCTAATCCTTCTTGTACATAATTAGTTGCCTCATTAAACCACTCCATATCATCAATATCATTTGGGTCTATTGTAAATTCTTTCCAAAATGGTGAATCGTCCAAGTATTGTGCGTCTAAAAATATACCTGCCAACTCAGAATAATTTTTTATTTTCTCCAATATATAGGGAGATATTTGTTTGATTTGTAATGTAGTTCCCATTAGTTTCTGACTCAATAAACTTCATCATGAGTGCCAATATCGATTAGCACAATCATGTCTTCGTCATTATCAGGATTAGGCTGAAATGTGTAAATAATACGGCAATCATACTCCACCCAACAAGCCCACAATCCCTCTAAATCACCTTTTAATTTATGTGATTTTAAACTATGTGTAAATGGATCAACTACAAGTAATTCCAAAACCTCAAATATTTTCTCTTCTAAGCGCGGATTTTTACGAATCACTCGTTTAAAAGCACGCTTGAAGCTACTATCCCAAACAAGAACTCTCATTCTTCACTCAGCAAATCAGCCCGCAGATCATCAAGATTACCATGCTTGGCTACGCCTGTTCTAATTGCTTCTAGGGTTTGTATAGCATTCGACGCAATTTCTTTACGCCGTTGTTCAATGCGTCTTTTAGCAATCAATTCTAGTAGTAAATCTTGCTCTTCCGTTGAAAGAGATTCTACATATTCAATGACTGTCTGAAAAGATATAGGGTTAATCATTGAAAGTTCTTATATAGTTAAAAAAGCTTACTCCTACTTATTATATAACATTTACCTATTGATTTAAATTATTTTGTTGATGCTGAACTGCTGGGATTTGATCAGCAGTTAAAGTTATAACTTTTCCATCTCGCATAATACTAATTGATTGCCCAAGCTTACGATGTCGTTCAATAGCGGACGCAATTGCAGCTTTTACGCCGGCATCAATTTTGCTAGATAAAAGTTCTAATTCTGGTTTAACCATTTTTATCCCCTCTGATTTGAGTTAAAATTGCATTTTCATAAATCATAACTTCTTCACCATAACGATACTCAGCTACTAGCTTAGTCTCATTACTAGAGTTATCATAGATAATCCAGCGATCGCATAACGGTAAATATAAAGAAATGAGATTTTTCTTACCCCTTTCATACCTTCTACGTATCACCTCTTCTGGAATTGAATGTCCGCCACTGGTAACTCTTTGTGCTACCCTTTCTATAGCTAAATCTACACTTCGTAACCAAAAGTATATTAAGTTAACTGTATAGCCTTTGTTCTTACATTCATTTATAAAAGGTACAAAAGTTCTCGCACTTAAGGTGGTTTCAAAGGCAAAATCACTGCCAGAATTAGACAGAGTTTGTAGTCTGGTAATCATTAATTTTCCTGCTTCTATAGCCATTGAATCAGGATTTAATGGAGATAGCCCAGCAGCAATAGAATCTGCATTTACGTACTCAAAGCAGTCTAAAAAATTCGGCAATAAACTCATTGCAACAGTTGTTTTTCCTGAACCATTTGCACCACCAATTATGTAAAGATTTGGCATTTTATTTTATAGTTTTCCCCCAGCCATTAATAGACCAATTTCTTCCACTGTTGCTGTCTGTGCGTCTAAAATAGCAACGAACTTACCTCTGTAGATTACGGCAATGCGATCGCTCATCGCCATGATTTCTTCTAACTCAGTAGAAATATACAATATCGCCGCACCGCGATCGCGTTCTGCTAACAACTGCAAATGTACCGCCGTCATCGCCCCCACATCTAACCCCCTGGTGGGTTGCATAGCGACAATTAAATCAGGTTCCCCCGCCAGTTCTCGCGCCAATACTACTTTTTGTTGGTTTCCTCCCGATAGTTGACTAACTTGAATATCTTCTCCTGTCGCGCGGATATCGAATGTTTGCATTGCAGCTTGGGCATGATTTTTGATGGCTGCTGGTTGTAAGAGATAATTACGACAAAATGGGAATTTTTTAAAAGCTTTTAAAATTAAGTTTTGGGCAATGCTAAATTGCAATATCAAACCTATCTTTTGTCTATCTTCAGGGATATAAGCCATTGTAGAAGATGGTTTTAAATCAATCTTTCCTTGCTTAATTTTACGTAACCCTGTAATTGCATCTGCTAATTCTCTTTGTCCATTGCCATCAACACCCGCAATTCCTAATATTTCTCCGGCACGTAGTTCAAATGACACATCACCCACAGCATGAATATTTCTATCATCTGCAACTTGTAAATTCTCCACCGTCAATACTACTTTTCCAGGTAAAGCAGGTGATTTATTAATTTGTAAATCAACCTCATAACCTACCATTAATTCTGCTAAATTTTGCGGTGTGACAGCCTCAGTAGTGGTTGTGGCGACTACCTTTCCTCGGCGTAATACTGTGACGGTATCACAGAGTTTAATTACTTCCTCTAATTTGTGACTGATAAAAATAATTGTGTTACCAGCAGCAGCTAATTGCCGTAAAATTCCAATCAATGAATCAACTTCTGGTGGTGTTAAGACTGCGGTTGGTTCATCGAGAATTAAAAGTTTGGCTTGGCGGTAAAGAACTTTGAGAATTTCGACACGCTGTTGTATTCCCACTGGTAAATCTTCTACCTTGGCACAGGGGTCAATTTCTAACCCATAAGCTTGAGATAAAGCCGCAATTTCCTGATATTTTTGTTGCAAATTTAAACGCCAGCTATTTTTCAATCCCAAGATAATATTTTCGGTAACAGTCAACTGAGGTACAAGCATGAAATGTTGGTAAATCATGCCAATACCAAGTTTTGTAGCAGTATTAGGCGAGGTAATTTTTACTGGTTTATCTTGTATATATATCTGCCCAGTATCAGGCTGAGATAAACCACTGATCATCTTCATTAAAGTGGTCTTACCTGCACCATTTTCACCTAAAATTGCATGAATCTGACCAGAATTTACACTCAAGCTAATGTTATCGTTAGCAACAAATGAGCCAAAACGTTTAGTGATATTTTCTAAGCGTAAATATGTCATTTATTTATGCTGATACTTTTTTCACACAACGAGTATTTTTACCATCTGCTTGGCAATTCTCAAAGGTGATTTTTTTATCAATAATTTCTTGTCTGACTTTCAGGACATTATTTTTAACTTGCTCAGGAATACTAGCGGTAAAGTTGCCTAAGTTCAAAATATCAGGTCTTTCTAACCCGATAGAATATATCTGTCCTTTTAACTGTTTTTGCTGGGCTAACTCTGCTAAGTAAGTTATGGCTAAATCTAATCTTTTAACTGCACTAGTTAACACTGCTTTGGGCGCAACATCTAATTGGTCTTTGGTATTACCAAAGGCATAAACCCCTTTATCACTGGCTGTTTGCAAAACTGCGGGTGAGGCGCTATCTAACCATTGATAAATCACATCTGCACCCGCAGAAATTAAAGCGAGCGTGGCTTCTTTTGCTTTGGCGACATCATTCCAATCGCCTGTAAATGTGGAAACAATTTGCATATTTGGTTTAACTGATTTTGCACCTAATTCAAAGCCGCGTAATTCTTCTTGAGTTGCTTGAAATTCTTGCCCAGCAATGTAAGCTAATTTATTAGATTTAGTCATAGCAGCCGCAATAATCCCGCACAAATAGCTACCTTGTAAGTGATCTATGCGTAAAGATGCAATATTTTCACCTTTCACATTTCCATTCACACCCACAAAAAATGTATTAGGAAATTGTGTCGCCACTTGTTCTATTGCTGCATCAAATTGTCCGCCGTGGGCAAAAACTAAATTGTAACCTTTACGCGCAAAATCCGTTAAGACTTCTGTTTGATCAGCTTGGGCGACTTGTTCTATATATGCGATTTCTGCACCTAGTTTTTGTTTGACTAGGTTTACGCCTTCATAGCCAGACTGATTCCAGGCTTTATCGGTGATGACTCCAGGGAGAGCGATCGCTATTTTAAATCCTTCAGCGCCACTACTCGCTGTGGGTGTCTGCGGTTGGTTACTACTACAAGCTTTCAGTAGCAAACTGGTAGCAAAGGTAGCTGAACCAAATACCACAAATTGACGGCGACTCAAATTTAGCCTCATACACTAGCCTTTTGATTGATTCATGTTCAATACTAAATTACTCGTAATTGTTCTAATAAACACTACAGTTAACGCCAACTGTCGCCGCAGTGCAGAAAATGTTGCCAAATATGAAAATTTCTGCAAAAGTCCGGGAGGAATTGCGATCGCGCTGTTAGAATCCAGCCAAGCAAACTAATGGCAATCAACAATGGTCTCTACTACTGCACGCTTCTCAGACACTCAAAACCATTGGGCGCGTCCGTTTATTGAAGCCTTAGCAGCGCGGCGCATTTTAAATGGCTATCCCAACGGTACTTTTCGCCCCGATAACTCAGTAACTCGTGCTGAATTTGCGGCGATTGTTGCAGCAGTTTTTACAGTCCCAGTCAAGCGCCAATATACTCCGTTTGTTGATGTTCCGGCAAATAACTGGGCTGCAAGCGCCATCCAAAAAGCTTACGAAACAGGGTTTTTAACCGGCTACCCTGATAAATATTTTCGTCCCAGTAATCGCATTGCTAGGGGTGATGTTTTAGTTTCTCTAGTCAACGGTTTAGACATAGCAGCAAAAATCAAACCCGACTTAGTAAACCAACTTTCACAAATTTATCAAGACGCAGCCAATATTCCTGGTTATGCTAGAAATCAAATCGCTTTAGCTACGAGTGCAGGTTTTGTTGCTAGTTTCCCCAATATTAAATTACTCAATTACGCCACAGCTGCAACTCGCGGCGATGTGGCGGCGATAGTTTATCAAGCTTTAGTTTATCTGGGTAATGCTCAAAAGATATCTTCTGTTTATCTTGTAGTTCCACCAACCACAACACCCACGCCCACACCCACACCAATACCCACGCCCACGCCCACACCTAGACCCCCCGTATCTAGTACTGTGAAAGTCAGCCATACACGCGAGTTTCGTGGGGCTTGGGTAGCATCGGTGTGGAATAGTGATTGGCCTTCTAAGGCGGGACTTCCAACTGCACAACAAAAGTCAGAATTTTTAGAAATTGTCAACCAGTTGCAAGCACTGAATTTCAACGCTTTGATTTTGCAAGTGCGTCCTGAAGGTGACGCTTTGTATGCTTCGGAATTAGAACCTTGGAGTGCTTGGATTACTGGAACTCAAGGCAGAGCGCCCGAACCATTTTATGATCCTTTAGAGTTTGCGATCGCTGAATGTCACAAACGCAATATCGAAGTTCACGCTTGGTTTAACCCTTACCGCGCCAAAACTAGCATCAAAGGTTCTCCCAATGTCCGCCCCCACATCGCACTTACCCATCCAGAAGTAGTTTATCAGTGGGGCAATCAACTGTGGATGGACCCTGGCTCAAAAATTGTTCAAGATAGAGCCTACAATGTCATTCTTGATGTTGTGCGGCGCTATGACATCGATGCTATTCACTTAGATGATTATTTTTATCCCTATCCCATCCAAGGACAATCTTTTCCTGATAATAAAACCTACGCCGCATACAGAGCCGCAGGTGGTTTATTAAGTTTAGATGATTGGCGACGGGAAAATGTCAATCAAATGGTGTTGCGGCTTTCGGAAGGAATCAAAACAACCAAGCCTTATGTCAAATTTGGGATTAGTCCATTTGGAATTTATCGCCCCGGACAACCTGCGGGAATCACTGGTTTAGATGCTTACAGTGTACTGTATGCTGATTCACGCAAATGGTTAGAACAAGGTTGGATTGATTATTTAGCACCGCAACTTTATTGGCGAATTGACCAAAGCAAACAAAGCTATCCCGCACTACTGCGATGGTGGACAGAAATTAATTCTCAGCAGCGACATATTTACGCCGGAAATAATCTCGGTCAACTAGATGGTAAAGCTTGGAAAGACGATGAAATTGACAAACAAGTCAAAATTTCCCGCAACTTAGCCAGCAACTTATCTCTAGGAAATATTTTCTTTAGTATGAGTGCGATTAATCAAAATCGGCGCGGTATTGCTGACCAATTTAAAAGTTCTCTTTATTCTAGACCTGCAATAGTACCTGCTATGCCTTGGCGGAGTGCAGCCCAAGTTACCCCTCCCCAAGCCTTGCAATTTAAAGATGGTAAACTGAACTGGCAACCAGGAGATAATCAGCCTGTCAGGTCTTGGACACTTTACCGCCAAAGTGGTGATAGTTGGACTCTTCAGCGTGTTTTATCTGCTGGTACAACCTTCGCCACCGTTCAACCTGGAACTTATGCTGTTTGTGCAGTTGATAGGTTAGCGAATGAGAGTTTAGGCGTAGTGATTACGGTGAGTTAATCATATTTAGCAGTTTTGTTTTATGAATAGATAGGGGGAAAGGGAAGACAAGGAAGACAAGGGAGTCGCAATGAAACAAGCTTCATAGCCAAGTATGAAAGTGGGACTAGCATTTTTACTCAGCACTCAGCACTCAGCACTTTTAAAGGAGAGGAGTATTGATAATTTAAAAAATACAATAATCAAGCGATGCGTTAGGCTGAAGCCCTAACGCATCCTACTATTTCAGACTTCAGACTTCTTCAATCTCCTAAAACTTGGGCTGTTAAAACGCGAATTTCTGCCCACAATTCTTGGCGAGTGGAAGCTTGTAAAAGATAACGCAATACAAACCAAGTCGAGTAAACAATGCCAATTAACTCTAACGTTGGTTCTAACAGGGGCAGGTCATTAATGGCATTGAGTATGGCGATCGCAACTCTCAGTGTAACAGTAGCTGCCAAAACTACAACTACAGCTATCAAAGGCAATTGGTATACCTGCCAAAAACGATTTAAATTATCAGGGAACTGCTCTAAAAACTGAGATACTTGCTGCCATTGCGTCTGAGATTTACCCGCAGGTGGTAGCTTTGGTAAGTTTTGTGTATCTACACCTTCAATGGCGACTGTACTTGTTGAAGATGTCACATCTATAGAATGAAATTCTTGTTCGAGTGCCATATTTTTAGAATGTTACTAATCACAAAAATTGTACTATGGCGATTTTTGGTTAGATAAAGTCTACCTCATCCAACCAAGAACTACTATAGCAGTTTAAAACAAGGGTGTAGGTGTAAAAAAAACAGGGGAGAGAGAGGGGAAAGATTTCTTCCCACACCTCCCACACCTCCCCTGACAGGTGTAGGTTTTTTACAATTAGGAGGAGTTAAAGCAGAAGAAATCGTCAACAGGAGTAGAAGGAAAAGAACTCCAGCGATGAAGATGAATCGGAAGGTGATTGAGAA
>NZ_JACJRY010000100.1:0-7140 GCF_014697485.1 Anabaena sp. FACHB-83
TGTCACGGTTGCGGTTAATCCGCAATACACAAGCCAAGAATGCTCTAGCTGTGGTGAAATTGTGAAGAAAACACTATCCACTAGGACACACGTTTGTAAATGTGGTTTTGTGATGGATAGGGATGAAAACGCAGCCAGGATCATCCTTAGTCGAGGATTGGGTACGGTAGGGCATACCGGAACCTTTGCGCTAGACGCAAGCAACGCTTGGGGAGATGCAACCTCTACTCTTGTTGGTGAAAGCCTGTATGAGCAAGTTATGTCTTAGATCCAAGAATCCCCGTGCGTTCACGCCGGGGAGTGTCAAGTCTCTACAAATTTATGACAACCAATCAGAGAAGTTTTTGGTAAACTGTGACAGAGATATTAACTGAATTTGCTCGTCATCTTGCGCTGCTTTTCTTTCTGGTTGGGTATTGTAGCCCCAGTCAGCCAGAAAAAGTTTCACATCCTCCAAATCAGCTTGCTGTTGAACTAACTGCAAAGTCTTAATTCGGTCTTCCACAAACCATAAACTCACCGGCTGTTGATTAGCTGCCTGAATTAATTCTCGCAGAATTTCATATTTCGGACGCTTCACTTCTTTGCCAAAAATTGCTGCCGGAGGTAAATTCACTCCTTCCTGTTGCAACAATTGCTGCACAAAGCGTCCCTCTTTCGTAGTCACAATGAATAACTGTACATGACTATCCAGAGTCAATTTGATTTTTTCAATCACACCCGGATAAAATCTGTGCAGACTTAGCCAGCCGTCTAAATCTGTAGCAATCCATTCATCCCGCAGGTAATCTAGTTTTGCACTGATTTCTCTAGCCTGCAAGTTATCTTTCAATAAAATTTGTGGCGTAATTGTTGTCCATTCCTGAAGAATCTCCTCATCGGACATTCCCGCCAGCAAAGCTTTAATTAAAACAGGCATTTCCCAACCTGTTTCAATCACTGGTCTGAGACGGTAAAATCTCAAAGCCAAGTCATCGGGAGGTGTATCATTATCTGGCAACCAAAGTTTACAGTAGGTTAACCATGCGACCTCAAAATATTCAATTAGTCCGTCGCAAATTACTCCGTCAAAGTCTAAGGCCAAAATTGTAGGACTACTTGCGGTCATTGTTTTGAGGATGAAAACTGCTTTTGTCAGCTTACCTGAAAAATTAAAAATTGGTAGTAATTTTTGCTAGTTTTTTGCAATTTATATTTTTTTCAAAATAGCTTCATATACCTTTAATTATTTATTTTTAACTGGCTGAAAGGAAAATTTCTCTAGAGTTTTGTTATTGATTAATCAATCTAATAATTTATCTCAACCAATCTGGTTATTGCATAAGTTTTTTTTATGTCTATAGGACTGATATTTGATTTCTGAAAAAATCATTACACTCAGATCAGTCTTCTTTCCTACTCCCGACTCCCCATTCCCTATTCCCTACCTATCGCGCTTGCGCTGCGCTTCTCTGCGAGACGCTTTGCGAACGCGCACCACACAAATAAATTCAGAAATCAAACCGGATTCCTATATATCCTGTACCAATTCATTGAAGCGTCTCAGACTGCTTCAATTTGCAGTTAATTATTCATTTTATTAATTTTTACAATTATCTGAATATCTTTAAACAAAGAAATTAAAAAAAGCTTATTTAATTTTTTATTTGCGTTTCTGCGCTCTTAGGTGATGTAAATTAATACCCGGATTCAGCACAGTACAAAACCAACAAGCGCGAGATATAACTATTAAATTGGAAACAAAATCATGATTACCCAATCTGAGAAAACAACCTCACCAAAGCTGCTGATGGGAAATCTGGCTCCTATTTTGGAAGTCAAAACCTTAAATGGAACTATCTGGAAACTAGCTGACCAAACCCCGAAAAACTACACAATGGTTGTATTTTATCGAGGGTTACATTGTCCCATTTGTCAACAGTATATTAGTGATTTAGAGCAGAAACTCGATGATTTCCAAAAACTAGGTGTAGAAGCGATCGCTATCAGTGGTGATTCTCTAGAAAAAGCACAACAATTTCAACAACAAGCTAACATCCAAAATATCAACATTGGCTATGACATCACCCCCGATGAAATGCGACGTTGGGGACTGTATCTGACCAAAGGTCATTTTGAAAGTGAACCAGCCTTATTCAGCGAACCTGCTGTATTTTTAATCAAGCCCGATAATCTTTTATACTTTGCAAACATCGGTACTCATCCTTTCTCACGGGTCGATTTTGGTTTCCTACTTCAAGGACTAGAGTACATCATTCCCAGAAACTACCCTTTCCGTGGAACTGAGTGGGCATAATTTTTAGAATCGATTACCGTTAATTTTGTTGGTGATCTGGAGTGAGGGTAGACAGTTGGTCTATCCCTTACTCTACTCAATCATTCGGTGTTTCTTCGTATTGATGATGATAACTTCATTGATGAGTATTCACCGCAAGACTGATCAGCTAAAATGAAGCTACAAGAATTTCGCACATCATTAACTAACAGCTAGGATGCCTGGCATCAATAAGTTTCATAACTTAAAATTTTAAATCGTTAAATGCCTAGCCTCAAACTCTCAGTGACTGGAGTCGAAATTGTTAAACAAGCGCGTAAAGAAAAAGCTTGGACAATTGACGACCCACGTTGGTTAGAAGCAGTAAGTCAAATTCTCGAACCTGAATTTAGTTGGGAAAATGCAGAAGTATTTGTAGCAGGGGTATCTTTACCAACATGGAAGCGATTTCTTAGGGGCGATGGAATTGATGCCTCAGTGTTCAAGGCATTCTGTCAAGTTTTGGGTTTAAATTGGCAAGAATTAATTGATCGCCCTTTCAAATCACCTTTATCTAGCACCACTCAAATACCCGACATTCCCTTGTTTTTTGGGCGAGATTACGAATTGGCGACACTAATCAAGTCCGTTGAGGGCGGAACACGTCTGTTGGTGATTACTGGAATTGGTGGTATTGGTAAAACCGCTATAGCCACAAAACTAGCAGCAGCTTTGCAGCCACAGTTTAAGCAAACTCTCTGGTTTTCGGTTCATCTCACATCACTATCAACCCATACACCTAAAGCGTTAGAATCCCAAACATTGATGGTTTTTGATGGTTGGGATGAGATTCTCCGTGCTGGACAGTATCCTTTAGGAGCCGAATTTCTCCGCACGGTAGTGCAAACTACTCATAATAGTTGTGTAATTTTGACTAGTCGAGAGCAACCCGAAGGATTAAATATTTTAAGTGCTGCTGGTGCAGTTATTTTCCCTCTCGGCGGACTCATGGAAGGTGCAATTGAGCTTTTGCAACATCATAGACTTACCTTTAATGCTCAACAGTGGGTTGCACTAGTAAATCAATATGGTGGTAATCCTTTATTTTTGAATATGGCAGCTAATTTCATTCACGAATTATTTGCTGGGGATGTAGGAGAATTTTTAGCCTGTGGAACCATAGTCGCTGGAGAATTTGAGCCACTTGTGAGCGAATGGTTAAAGTATATTTCTCCTGTTGAAAAAATCCTGATTAAGTTTTTGACTACAAACATCCAAGGATTCACCCGTGAAGAAATACTATTAAACCTAGCCAGTGATGCGACCAATGGAGATATTTTAAAGGCACTCTTATCATTAAAACGCAGAGGATTGGTAGAAACTATCAAAGATGGGAATAAGGAGCGATTTTTTTTACAACTCGTGATTCTCAAATGCGTGCGACGTTTGTTTAATGAGTGAACCTGACTCAACCGCCACCACCACCGCCGCCACCACCGCCACCACCGCCGCCACCACCACCGCCACCACCACCGCCACCGCCACCACCACCGCCACCGCCACCATGAGAGATGCTGTGGCTACTGGCACTGACACCACCGCCACCTCTAGAACGATTATTAGAGCTACTGAACAAGAAGATAACAAGGAAAAATAACCAGAAAAGCCACCAAAATCCACTATAATTAGGCAGAAACTGTGAATTTTGCCATTGAGGAGTCGTTACATTAGTACCTGTGCGATCAAATGTCACCTGAACTTCCAACTCATTTTTTGGTTCAATTGCATCTTGAGCAACAAACTCAATGATTTTTGTATTCACTTGACGGATATCTGCGGATACTCCATAGCTCTGAAAATCTTTGATACTAGCAGCGAATTGTTCAGGAAGCTCTACGGTTACTTTTGCTTGTTTGATAGAGGCTTGACGATCAGCAAAGATAGCTTTCCAGTATACTTTTGCATTATTGTCATTTACGTGTAATCCGCCAATAACACGGTATTTCAAAACAAAAGTATGACTTTCAGGCGGGTTGAGTTGATGTTCCCAACGAATCCAAAGTTGATTGTTTTCAACTCCTGTTGCGGTAGGTAATAATTTACCATTTTCTGATACGGAAACTTCGGTGATTTTGTCTAATTTATCAATAGGAATATAGCGGTAACGTTGATTTTTATAGTCTCCCGTAAATGTATATTTTTGCGTTTCAGTAATTAACATATCGCCGTTAGTTTGGACGGCAATATTAACATTCATAAATTCCCAATAGAATGGCGGTGATTGTGCTGCGGCATGATTAATCGAAAGTACTAGAATCAGAAATAGACCAAGACAAAATAGACACAATCTTTGGATGCGTTTAGTCCACATATTCATTCAGAAATCCCAAGAATAAATTATTCCAAATTGCTTGCTAGTATGGTCAATCTATAGGAATCCGATTTGATTTGGAGAAAAAATCTAAGTACGACCGTACGCCCCTACCATTGGGGAACATGGAAGTACGATCGCCTATCACCCTCGTTCAAAAATCAGTACACCCAGGTCAAGCTTCTTTCCTACTCCCTACTCCCCATTCCCTACTCCCTGCCTACACAACTAGATTCAGAAATCAAATCGGATTCCTATAGTGATTAAAAATCCTTAAGTATTAACGAAAATATCTGCATTGGTTAAAGACAATCCAGCACTGAGTGTAGCAAATTGGATTCTGGCGATCGCGCCTGTACCATCGGCATCAAAGAACAAGCCGCCTGTTACATTGTTATAAATAAATCTCTGACTACTTGTAGTTGCTGCTGCACCAATGACAAATCGATTAGCCGCGATCGCTGCACCAGCTACTAAACCTCCACCAAAACCAGATGCAGATACAAAAATCGTATCATCAACTACTCTAAAATCAGTAATTCTATCAATACCTTCATTCCGGGAATTGAAATTAAAGCTATCTCTTCCCAAACCACCAGTGAGTGTATCGTTACCAGCACGACCAACAAGAATATCATTGCCAGCACCACCGTTTAGAGTATCATTACCTGCACCACCATTGAGCGTGTTATTCCCACTGTTGCCTGTAATGGAGTTGTTGAGAGTGTTACCAGTGCCATTAATGGCGGCTGTACCTGTCAAAATTAGGTTTTCTAAATTGCTTCCCAAGGTGTAACTGATGGAGGTGCGAATCGTATCTGTACCTTCATTCGCGTTTTCTATAACCACATCTCCGATGCTATCGACAATATATGTATCATTGCCAGCACCACCAGTGAGCGTATTATTCCCACTGTTGCCTGTAATGGAGTTGTTGAGAGCGTTGCCAGTGCCATTAATGGAGGCTGTACCTGTCAAAATTAGGTTTTCTAAATTGGCTCCCAAGGTGTAACTGATGGAGGTGCGAATCGTATCTGTACCTTCATTCGCGTTTTCTATAACCACATCTCCGATGCTATCAACAGTATATGTATCATTACCAGCACCACCAGTCAGACTATCATCACCTCTACCACCAGATAAAACGTTAGCAGCACTATTACCAATAATTGTGTCATTACCATCACCTCCAAAGGCATTTTCGATGATAGTTCCTGTATTGATAATTAACGTAGTTCCATTGAGAATACTTGTAGAACCTGCATTGAGGTCTAGGTAGGAGTTGGAAGTAATCGCCGCAGCATTAATTGTATCTGTACCAGTATTATCACTCAGTGTAGTCGTGCCATAAAAACCATACTCATTGGTGTAAAAATAAGTGTCGTTAGCAGTATCTGTATCCCCATATAAACGCAAATTCCAACTATTAAGGATGCCAGTATCTAAGGGCAGGAATAAATCCCGGATTCTCAATGTCCATTCACCAGCACTGCTTTCTCCCCAATATTGGCTACTAGAAAGCCGAAATACGATATTATCTCCACCGTCTCGCCCATTACCATTATTACCAGGTCGGTTAACCAAAGTACTAACAATACCGCTTGGAGAAATCAGATCAACAACCAAATCACCCCGATAAGGATGAGTCAGATTCAAGTCTACTTCCACCCAATCAATCTCTAAACCAGCAGCAACATTTAAAGTATGAGTAATTCCATTCTCATTGTTATCTAGAATCGTCAAGCCTAAATTACCAGAACTGTAAGAAAGAGACTGCTCGTTGCTAAACACACTCTGCTTTTGCCAAGTTTCTGCCAAACGCACAGCAGCATGAGCATCTACTAAACCAAATCCATAGTCGTGGCTGACGTGTAAACCACCACCATTAAAGTTGTTAGCGCCGTTAATTTGCCAACCTTGGTTATAGAAATCGTTTTGACGAGCAGAATAGGCGAGAATTTCTTGGATGTCTCGATAACCTAAATTGCGATTGGCTTCTAGTAACAAAGCCACTACCCCAGAAACTTGCGGTGCGGCTGCGGAAGTGCCATTAAAACTATAGGTGTAGTCTCCAGAATATTCGCCTTCAAATCCTTGACGATCTGTGGTGACAATACTGCCATAATACCCACTACCAAAAGCCGAAACCAGAATAGATGCACCAGGAGTACTGTAGGGACTGGCAAAGCCATTATGATCAAGTGCCGCTACAGTAATGACTTGGCGAGCGTTTGTATAGTTTGAGTAATTTGTATTCAAACCGCCCTCACGGCTATTTCCAGCCGCAAATACTATTGCAGTTCCTAAGCCATTACGTCCAAATTGAGCCGCATCTTGAATAGCTTGTCCTGCTTGAGCCAATACTGGATTGTTAAAATCAGCTACAAAACCAACTACATAAGCCCAACTATTGTTAGCCACATCAACATTGCGTAATCGCTGCAACGCCCGAATCGTGCTGTTGATATCTGAGTAAGAAAACCGGAAGGAAGCCAGGGTAGAACCATAAGCTACA
>NZ_JACJRY010000101.1:0-6356 GCF_014697485.1 Anabaena sp. FACHB-83
GCTGCTTAATAACTGTACAGTTCATTCTCAATAAGCACCCAATTTTTTCAAGGGTTATGTGCCTCCTAAACCTTTATCTGGCGGGGTTTATAGGCGATTGTCGCCCCTTGAAGGCTCAGAAAGAGAAGCAGAGTTTCCTGTGTCTAGCTCCAAATCCTCTAAAGAAAAACCAAAGACCAACACAAAAGGATTTGATTCACAGAATTTAGGCAAGAAGTCTAAGGGCAAGAAAAAGTAATTAATTTGAAGTTAACACTATACTTTCTTCCTCATTTTTGAGTCTTACCTAAATCAATTCTGATATCGAGTCGCTCATCTGCTGAGGGCAAACGCTGGCGCTTATCATCATATTTCAACACCGGCTGAACCCCCACTTGGGCGTGTCTGCTGAATCGCACAGTTGCACGGTCGTTGCCATTAAATAACGTTCTATCGCATTTTCTCAGGACTTGTATAGAAATTGGTACAGACGGACGTATATATACAAACTCACCCAGGCAAGTCAAGACCACGGCGATCGCCTACGCTCAACCATAATCATTGCTGTTGCTGAGTATGGGCTAGTCTGGTGGATTATCAACTGGCTTGCCCCACTGCTGCACTACACACCCGCTATCAATTTTGATATCAAAGCCGGAAATTACAGACCTAGCATTACTAATTGACACTCTATCACTTCCGCAAAACGGATTTAGCTGTTCACTGAAAGTAAGCATTCATACCCCTAGAGATGGCCGTATGATAGACGTTATTGGAAACGTGCATTATCAATAACGACTATGTGAGTAGTTATGCCTAACGAGCCAATATTTGGGGAAATAGTCAAGGTAGAGTTGGAAGCGTGTTTGTCTGCACCGATCGCTAGGTATTTTGATGCACAGCTTGATAAAGACCCGGATGTGTTGGCGCAGCTGTTGGCAGATAAACGCAACCCTAATACTCGACGTGCTTACGAGAAAGATTTGAAGGATTTTTTTATCAAGATGACGGGCTTACCACCGACTGGGGATAGTGTGCTGGAGTTTCTGCACTTGCAGCGAGAGCAAGCGGTGATGGTGGTGTTGAAATACAAGGCCAAACTCATAGCATCCGGTTTGCGGGAGGCGACAATCAATCGGCGATTGGCGGCGATTAAGTCGTTGGCCAAGATGGGGCGAAAGCTGGGGGTGTGCAACTATTCCCTAGAGGATGTCGAGGGGGAGAAAGTCAAAGCGTACAGAGATACGCGGGGTGTTGATAGCAAAGCGATAGCACTTGTATTACAGCAGTTTGACAGGGAGACTTTGATTGGTAAACGCAATTATGCAATCTTTCTGGTGCTGTGGGGTTTGGCTTTACGTCGTCAGGAAGTATGTCAATTAAATGTGGGTGACTTTGATTTTTATGGGCGCAAGTTGAGGGTTTTGGGTAAGGGTAAGGGAACGAATGAAGAATATTTAGATATGTCAAGTGCTGTGGCTCAGGCGATAGCTGATTGGTTGATTGCTAGGGGGAATTTGAATGCAGATTTACCAATTTTTACGGCGTTAGATTTCCATAATAAGGGACATAGATTGACTACGGATGCTGTCTATAAAATAGTGTCGGCAGCTTTTAAAAAAGCGGGTGTAAAGAAACCGATGTCACCGCACCGGGTGAGGCATTCGGCAATTACGGCGGCGCTTGATGCAACTGATGGGAATATCAGAAAGGTGCAGAAGTTGAGCCGTCATGTTGACCCTAGAACGCTGATGATTTATGACGATAACCGGAATAAAGACTTGTGGGAGATGTCGGAATTGTTGACGGGAATGTTGAAGAATGCAGAGAAATAAAAATTAATCAATTGGCTAATTATCTTGGAAAATTTGACTACAATTGTCTCAGAAATGTTTGGGCAATCAATTTCATGATTTAGCGGACAATTATACTGGGATAGCACCAGGAATTCTAATATTTCATAGCCCTAGTAATTAATATGTCTTTAACAACTGTTCAGCCAGGAGATGAATTGGTTCTCTTAACGGATTATGATACAAAAAAAACAATTGTAAAAGTGGACAAAGTAACTAAGACGAAGATTATTTTGGAGAACAATTCCGGGTTAGGTTACGATTATAGAAAAAAAGATGGTTATCCTATTGGTTGGAAAGGGGGCAGTTGGCAATCTAAACCTTTACTTATTTGGCTGCCAGAAGAAGAGCTTGAACTAGAAAAACAAAAGCTAAAACAGGTAATAGAGCGAACAAAACTTATTAGTAAACTACAAAGATTTGATTGGAATACAGCTGATGAGCAGCAATTAGAAGCTATTAGCAAAATCTTAAATTTATAACTATCAATTGAAGATTAAGTTGGAAAAGAAGAGGAGAGGAAAAAATGACGGTTACTAAAGTCCAGGAACTAAGAATCGCTGATAAAACCAAAATTTCCTCCCTAGCCGGAGAGCTAATTCACTTAATAGAAGCGCGAGTAGGGAAATTAGAATAATCCTTGCCTAAAAAAATGGTGGATGCTCTTCCCCACGAAAAAGTATCTAAAGCTACTTGTACATTGTTCTCATTTTTCCGCCAATCAGACCATTGCTCAAGACTGTCGGGCTTAATAGGTTGTTTATTTTCATCTAGTATATAAAGCTCATCGAGTATATCCATAAGTAATGAGCAAACACCATTCGCTGTGGGAAAAACTAAACCAAAGGCAACAAGCTACTCTCACCGCCATTTACCACACTGAACAACAACAAGAGTCCGCGCAAAAACAAGCTTGGCACAAGGGGTTGTCCAGAGATCCTGCCTCTGTCTGGCGTAATCTGCAATATTATTTTGAACCCACAGGGCATGAAACTTTGTTACACAGGCTGTTGAGACAGGCTAATGTTGTTGACCAAGGGCTGGGTTCAACTTTGCGGGTCTTGGAAGGACACCAGCTAATTGAATGCAATTATCGTCAGAGCGAACTAATTTCAATCAAGCTCACGACAACTGGACGTGCTGTTGCCCGTGCAGGTTTGGGTGAATCAGCACCCAAAAAGCCACCCAAGGGACAACTTAAACCCAGGCAGTGGGAGGCACTGGTCAGAGCTTATCTCTCTGGTGAGAACGGAATAGATAATAATACAAGCTCTGATGATTACGCTGGGTTTAGTTGGCGATGGACTTGGTTAAGACTAAGAGATTATCACGGCACTGAAGAAGGCTTAGTCAAAGAAGTTGGTTATTGGAACCAAGGCAAGTACTCAACTAAGTTGGTGATTACTCTCTCTGGAATCGAATTTTATAAAAAGCAGTGGGAACAATACCGCGCTCTTTACCCAGATGTAAATGCACCCAAGCCTGATGATGTTACTTGAATTAAATTAGTCGGAATTTTTAGGCGATTTTTAGTTATTTTCTGAAGTAAGCTCGTTGATTACGGCGGCACTTGATGCAACTGATGGGAATATTAGAAAGGTGCAGAAGTTGAGCCGTCATGCTGACCCTAGAACGCTGATGATTTATGACGATAATCGGAATAAAGATTTGTGGCAGATGTCAGAATTGTTAACGGAAATTTTATCGTCAATGATATAGTCGTGGTTATTTCCACATAGAACGCCAGCCTAATGTGTACAAAAAGGTTTTAAAAACACCAATTATCCCTTGAATTTTGTACGCTAAGTATACTCTTATTCCCCATCCTTTTACCTTGCTTTTAGGAAGATAGATGAATATATATTTGAACATTGCTCTTATACCTTGGGTTACATAAGTAACATATAAAATCTCAAAAAAACTTTTGAAAAATTTAGTCTTCTTATTCCCTAGCCATAACAGTGGTTCACTGTTCCAAGGGTCAAAAACTGTAAACTTAGTAGAGAAATCCCAATGGGGTCTAACAAATATTCTTCCCCGCTCATTCAACATACAGGCTATAAAGCTGAAGTTGCTATTACTAATACAAACTACTTCGCACTTGCTTAAAATAAAGAAATCAATGTAAAACTCTATGTTTAAATCTTGCATACTTTCTGGAAGCTTTACTTCCAAATCTCTCCAAATCACCGGAGAAAATTTTTTAAATTCGGGAAGAATACTGTCAAGCTCATCACTACACAGAAAAAGAACTGGGTTGTCTAATTCGTTCCATATCCCGTCAAGCCATTCGCAATACCATTTTGCTGGAAACGCCAATGTAAAGCCCACTTGCGGTTCCGTAATATAGTCACCTCGTCGAATGTGAATTCCAACTATCGTTTTCCCCTTAGAACGAAGAATATTTAGACCATCCTCTAAAGGAGATTTTAGCTCCCTAACGGGTTGGAAAAGTGATCTAAAGTATTCCTTGTATGGTGCGAGTAATCGGGTATGAAATTGAAAGAAACCCCATAGATCAAAGTTAGTAATACCATGTTCAAGAGCTTCTGAACCTACGCGATAACTTTTAGCATCCGCTATGTTTTCAAGATAAGGAATGAATTCAGGAATAATATCAAACAAACTTTCTCCCACATCCAAACATTCAACTGCTGGAGGTAATCGTTGAGAAATAGGCGCATCTTGGTGTCCAAACAAAGTCTGACCAATCCAAGATGGACACTCTACTCGTGAGCCACTTTTTTCTGCACAGATTCTCAAGAAAGCATACTGAAACAGTTGGTTTCCGAATCGACCTAATTGCCCAAGACAGGACATTGTTAGAACTGGCTCAATGGAAGTAGCAGTACCGTCTGTTGAAGTAGCAAGAGTGTTAACTGCATCTTTTTGGAAAGTATCAAAGACACTGAAAACCCTTTCTGTTTCGCTTTTGGTCGAATATTTAGATTTTTCCATTGTATGGAGTGATTTTCAAATTTTAGGTTGCCCTGAAAAAGTCAAAGAGCTTTGCTGTGTTTGCGCTCTTACAGGTTTACCTGTGGATACAACTTGCTCGACAATATCAGCAGCCCGACTGACTCCCCCGGCTTTTTTAATTGCCTGTTGTAATCTGAGCGCGTTCTTTTGATAGTTTTCTTCTGTTAACACCTTTTGAATCGCAGTTCTGAGCCTAGACACATTCAACTTCTTGAGAGTTACGGCTTCACCACATCCTGACCAAACTATACGTGCCGCTACCCCTGGTTGGTCATTGGCAATGGGAATAGCCACCATTGGCACACCTTTTGTCAAAGATTCCAATGTGGTATTCATCCCTGCATGGGTAATAGTGAGGGTTGTTTTTTCTAGCAATTCCAGTTGGGGTGCGTAACCAACCACCAAGGGATGTCCGGGCAATCCTTGGAGAACTTCAGGACTTGCAGAACCACCCAAAGAAATTACTAATTGCACATCTAACTCACTACAAGCTTCTGCAATACAGTGAAAAATTTCTAATAAACGATTTTGAATAGTTCCCATCGAGGCGTAAATTAGCGGTTGCCCAGTCAACTTGTCATAAGGGAAAGGTGTTGGTTCTCGACTGGCTGGGTTATTGTAAGCTCCTGTGAAATGGAAGCAATCAGGTAAATTCTCTCTAGGAAATTCCAACTCAGCAGGTTGTTGACTGAGTTGTGCTAGTTGGGAGTAGGAGTCATTAGGGCTAAGATGCAGTGGTAAATTCCATTGACTACGGTACTCATTAATCACTTCACGGATTGGTTTGCCTACTTGGTTTAATAATTTATAACCAGCCCAATTGCGTACCTTTGCCCATGTTGCTGGACTATAACTCCAAGAAGTATTAAAAGGAGGAACACTGACATCCCGATTAATCATTAAGGCACAAGCACAGCTAATAAAGGGAATATCAAGTAACTCCGCAACGCTTCCTCCCTCTGGTGAAACTTGATCTACTATGAGCGCATCTATGCCTGCTTCTTTTACCAGTGGAGGCAATTCGCGCAGATTCACTTGTGTCCCTTGCTGTATGCAATTGATTGTGTATCTTAGTGCTGAAAATCCGCTTAATTTTCCCAGTTGGGTAAACATCTCTTTCATGAACCCTGGAGGAAAATCAGACTCACCAACTGCCCGAAATTCTAATCCTGCTGCTAGTGCTTTTGGTTGAGCATCAAGTAATCCGAATAAGGTAACGCGATGACCTCGTTTTTTTAGCTCGTAGCCCAAGGTTGTCATAGGGTTGAGGTGGCCAGATGCCGTCGGACAGATTAGCCCATAGTGAGTCATCTTACTGTTTCTGGTTAATTACAACGCTGTTGAGGTTTATACCACAGAATGGGTATCTATTTATATAAAAATGTAAAAGCGCGTTTTAACCACTGTACCTACTGCAACTTATTAAGTAGACGGGGCGTGAGTAGCAACGGAACAGAAAACCGGGATAAGAAAATTGAGTTGAAAAACTAGAAAAAACCGCAGCCATGTATATACATAGGTGAAAGGTTGAAAATGCGTCACTAT
>NZ_JACJRY010000102.1:0-5947 GCF_014697485.1 Anabaena sp. FACHB-83
AATGGGGGTCAAATGTAACCTATATAACCCCCATTTGACCCCCATCTGTGAATTTTAATTGTTGGGGGTTATATGACCCCCATTTGACCCCTATTTGTAGTTTTGGATTTTTTGCAAGGTTTACTTATTTTTTGGCTTAAGTTAATTTGTTCTATTCAAATACAAACTTTGGTTGTAACAATTCAGTAAAATCATCTTTTAATTTGTTATAGCCAGTGCCTGTTTTAAGCAATCAGTTGCTCACCATCGGTATTCCTGAACATCTACGATATTGATATTCCCGCTACAATAGCCTCATTCTTGACTGAACAAAAACCTGATTAACATTGACAACAGAAATTAATTTCGATATTTAAGTATTTGATTTATACTCTGTGTCAACATCTTTGTTACCAAACCAGTTAAGTTCCATGTCTAGGCTTGATTCAGATACAGTTGGCATTTACCTTAAAGAAATTAGTCGCTTCCCATTGCTAAAACCAGAACAAGAGATTCTCTATGCTAGACAGATACAGGAGTTGATAGCCGTCCAGCAACAAAAATCTATTCTCCAGCAACAGCTTCATAGAGAAATCACTAATGTTGAACTAGCTGCAAAACTCAAAAAAACTGAAGCACAGTTAAACTTCATCCTAGAACAAGGTCAACGTGCCAAACAAAAAATGATTAACGCCAACCTCCGCTTGGTAGTAGCGATCGCTAAAAAACATCAGTGGAGCAATCTAGACTTGTTAGATTTAGTTCAAGAAGGCGTAATCGGCTTGCAGCAGGCTGCTGAAAAGTTTGACCCTAATCGTGGCTATAAATTCTCCACTTGTGCCTACTGGTGGATTCGCCAAGCTATCATGCGAGCGATTGCCGAAAAATCACGCACTGTTAGACTCCCCTGTCATTTGAGTGAGAAGTTTATGCGAATTAGGAAAGTTCAACAGGAGCTTTCTCAAAAAATTGGTCGCCCTGCCACAATTACAGAAATAGCAAAAGTTATTAATGTACAGCCAACTCAGGTTAGAGAATATTTGGCGGCATTTCGTCAACCTGTTTCCTTAGACTTACAAGTTGGCGAGGAGCAAGACACGCAATTACAAAAACTTTTACCTGACGATAGTCTTTCTCCGTTCGAGTATGTTGCTCAAGAACTTTTTTGTCAAGACCTGAATGATTGGTTGAGTCTACTAACACCAATACAAAAGCAGGTAATTTTATTACGTTTTGGCTTCAGCAACGAAGGCAAGGTAACTGCTAAACAAATTGCCCAAAGACTCCAAATCAGTCCAGCTAGGGTTAATCACATTCAGCAGCAGGCTATTAAAGTTCTACGACGTGAGCAACAGAAAATGCTAGAGTATGTGGCTGGTTGAATTTGTAGATGGTATCCAATGTTTAACACATTGAAGAATAATGCACTTAATAATCAATACCTTTGCCAAAATAAGAGCCTACAAAAATTTTGGCAAAAAACTGGCAAAATTACCCATACATAAACCTTTTGCTAACAAGGTGGCTTGGAGTGTCAGAGCCTATATACTGTGGGCAATATACTAAAAAATACCTTGCGGGAAACCTGAAAGGTATTTTTAGAACTGATTGTTTTTGCCCAGTTTCAGAGGAATCAGAGTTTGTACATCCAATCACCCTCGTAAATTGGCAAAGGTATTGAATAATGAAACTAACATTAGTTTCATCGTTTTTGAAACTAATGTTAGTTTCACATAGATAACCTGAATGGTTAATTTTTTTCTTTAGACTTCTTAGACAGTTTGTACTCTCGCCTCTAGGCAAGCTTTTATCAAAGTTACGACTAAAATCGTTTTGGTATATTTGTGGCTTTTAATAACTAGAGTTAAAAATTATATGGATATCAAAAAACTTTGCCATGAAAAAGAAACCAGCTAAAAAGCAGATTCGGCTAACAATTGCTAGTAATGCAGGCGGATCGGGGAAAACCACTGTCGCAACCCATTTGGCTTATGCTGTTGGTGCAAAAGGTTACAAAGTTACTTTAATAGAGCTTGATCAAAACGGTTCACTGTGTATCTTTGCTAGGCTTGCACCAGCAGCGATGGAACAATCTCTAGCAATTGTATTAAAAAAAACATTCGCAGGTAACTACCCATTGATTCCGCTTTGGGAAGAACATATTTCCACTGTGACAGCTATTCAAGGCGGTAAATTTCTGGAAGAAAGTATTGCCGAAATATATAATTACAGTCGCCGTCACTATACGCTCAAAGATAGATTAGAAGATTTTCCTTTAAACAGTGACTTAATTATTTTTGATACTCCTGCCTCTTTAGAGCCTATGGGATTAATAGCTCTAGCAGCTTGTACTCATGTACTTGTTCCCATTAAGCCAGAGTATAAAGATACAGGAGCTTTCGCAGGTTTTTTAGATTGGTTCTATAGTAAAGTAGACGATTTAAGATTAAAACCACAACCTGAAATTTTAGGGTTTGTACCTACAAGGGTAGATTTATACGATGTAGGAGCGCATAGGGATATTTTAGGGCTAGACAAAAAAGGCAAACCCAGAAGTGATATTGATCCTGAAAAAACTCTTCCTTACTTAATTGAACAAATGGGAATTCGCTGCTTTCCCTTCATTCGAGAGTCGAATTATTATCTCAAAGCTAGTGGTTCTGGATTACCCTTGCATTTATATCGACCTGGCTATGATGCTAGTGAAGATTTCAAGCCAATTGTGAGTAGCTTAATTAAATTAATAACAGAGGATTGATAATGCCAAGTAAAAAACCTGTGGAGATTAGTCAACTGTTTGGTCAAGCAGGACAGTCTCAGCAAATTCATCAACTTAAAAGTCAGATAGAGAAACTTGAGGCAGAAATTACTCAGTTACGGGCAAATGTATTCAGCCCAGAAGAAAAAGCTGTATTAGAACAGCAAATTGAGCAACTCACTAACCAGCTGGCTACTCAAGGTGGGGTACATGAAATTGCAATTAGTCTTATAGATCCCGACCCCACACAACCTAGACAAACATTTCCTCCATTAATAATTCAGGAACGAGCTGAAAGCTTGCGTAGGCAAGGACAGCAAAATCCAATAGTGCTTATTCCTCAACTTGATGGGCGTTACAAATTATTTGATGGAGAACTCAGGTGGAGAGCAGCTCCATTAGCTGAAATGACAAAACTAAAAGCCGTCTTTTTATCCAAAGAAGAAATTCCAGACGAAGTAGCAGTCTTTGAAGGGCAACTAGTAACTAGTATTCACTCGCAAAAACTTCATGATCTTGATTTAGCCACTGCCTTAATTAGATTAATTATATTTAAATACCCTAATTTCATCGGTCAGGAAGATGAAATCCCAAAATTCCTCAATGCTTTTATTAATCGTCTAGTCCGCAGTCAGAAGATACAAGATTTAGCACTGATCAAAGATGCTGATTTAATAACTCAGCAAGAGTGGCTAGAAACATCTGATTTTAAGGAACAGGAAGAATATGAAATAGTTTCTGTCTTACTAGGGCTACAACTTAATCCAGTATCTGTTAATAATAATATTTTTCCTCTACTCAAGGTGGCAGAAGACCTCAAGGTTATTATTCGCTCTGAAGGATTAGAAAGTAGCAAAATAAGGGAACTTAACAAACTATCTGCTGAACAGCTAAAAGTTGATGAATCTCAGGCTAGAGGCATTCGTGTTCAAATTACTCAGCAAGTCGTTCAAAACAAACTCTCCTTGAGCCAAACTAAAACATTAGTTAAGCAAACACTAGAGAAGTACAATGCTTCTAATAATAAAACCAAACATGAAAAACAAATAGATAAAACTATTAAAGATATACAATCAATAAACTTAAAATCATTAGAACCAACTAGACTTTCTAAATTACATGAAGTTCTTAAACAAACACTACACGAAATTGAAACTCTTATGTAATTATGTCTAGAGAAATAGTATAATTGTACTATCAACGATTGAAATCGCCCAAAGCAAATTACTTCAATGCTTCTGGTTAATTACGCACCAGAAGCATTTTGCTTACAGTCAGCGATCGCCTTATGAAGACTTCTGAAAATCAACATCACTTCGATAAACCTTAGCCCTGGGCTTACCTTTTTTAGCTGGTGCAGCTACAGAAGACTTCTTAGGTGGTACTGGAGGACGGCAGGTTTCGCAGTACAGAGGTCGTGGGCCATAAGTCTCACGAGAGGTTGTTTGTTCGCACTGCTTACAGACAAAGTTGAATGTGCGCGTGTGGATCTGACGTTTGTGCGCTCTGACGGTGTATTCTTGAACTTCTATGTACTTGCTGGGCATCGAATACCTGGAATTTTATCTATATAAATAATTAGTATAGATTTAGCTTTTCTACTAAGTCCAATGCTGTGTTTAATCCGGCAGAAAAACTGTGCGACTATTTGAAATTGGCAGTAATTAAATCCTGCCTTGGTTAAATTTACACCTTGGGATGTTTTAATATGACAAAAATATTACAACCAGGACAAAGCTACACTTTTAGTAATTACTTCCAAATGTCTTTTCCAATAGAAGAGATATTGAAAGAGCTTGACTACAATTATCTTAATCAAAAATTAGACTTACCTGCTGTCGAGAACCTCCCAACTAGCTTTGAGCAGCTAAATACAACTATCAACAGAAACCTTCGGCTAACTAGTTTGTTGACGGAGGATGCGAGAAAACAAGCGGCGATCGCTCCGATATTATTTGAAGTGTGCGATTATTACCAAACTAAGCTGAACATTGAGTATCCGGTGAATGCTGGTGAATACTTAAAAGGGACATTAGACTACTACATCAAAAACAGCAACCAACTGTTGATAGTGGAAGCCAAAAATGCTGACTTGACCAGAGGTTTTACCCAGTTAGCTGTAGAGTTGATCGCATTGGCACAAATTAGTGAGTCAGAATCAACCAAGATTTATGGTGCGGTAACAATTGGTAACATCTGGAAATTTGGTTTTCTCCAGCAACAAGAGAATGTAATTTACGAGGATTTAAACCTGTACATAGTGCCAGATCAGCTTGAAATACTGTTCAAGATATTATTGGGGATACTGGACTAAAATAACGACAGCTGCCCAGGAGAAAGCTTGTTTTCTCTGGTTGGGGGCTGGGGCAATGTGGTTTGTGCTGGAATTAAGCAGTATCGTGATTTTCCCTCAAACTTTGTGTACCCTCGTTTCTCTCTGCGCTGCTGTAGCTTTTGATAGTTGTCCAATGCGGCTTGATAATCAGGAAAATCTAGGTCTTGTGATTTACCGAATCCTTTTTTGGCAGCACTACCCCAGGTTTTGGTGATGACCCACTCGCCAAATACATTCTGACACAGCGTTAAGGCGTAAAATCGCGTGTGCCGTTGCCACTTGCATTCTTGCCAGATGTCTAGTCGGTAAACAGTTTGCTCAAGCATTTTTTCATACACAGCCCTTCTTGTATAATACTTAAATGCCAGGAAATCACAAACGCTACGCACAAGTTTTGTGGAAATTGGTGGACAAATAATCATGACCAATCAAATCTTTGTAGTAGTTGCAGATGGTTCGCAGCGTGAGTGGACTGAGGCAGAAAAGCATCTGATTAGCAATAACCCAGAACTAATTGACCAACTTCAGGGCTGGCTGGAAAATTCGTTGAGCGACGGCTGTTGGCATCCACAGAATTATCAATTTCTGCAAAGACTAATCAACCCATTGAAGATAGAACTGTTCTGCTTGTTTCAAGACGAAGAACTTGATGAAATCGAAATTCCGTTCTGACATTTAATTGTTCCAGACCTCCCGTGAGAACAGGAGGTCAATTCGCTTCGCTAGTTGCCATTGAAAATCTCTCGTTCTTCAGGAGAAAAACAATGGAAACTCTACAATCCACACTAACCTACGCTATCGAAATCGTTGTTATGAGCTTCGTCACCGTTATTGTGATAGACACAGTTAACAGCGTTCTCGCTCAAGCACATAAA
>NZ_JACJRY010000103.1:0-5735 GCF_014697485.1 Anabaena sp. FACHB-83
TCAAAATTCAAAATTAAAGAGATTAATGGGGGTTTGTACTTAAAATTAATAAAATTCAAAATCTTCCTGATTCTTCATTTTGAATTTTGAATTTTGCATTTTGAATTCAAAAAATGGGTATTATCTCGAATTGGAGAATAAATCATGGAACTAAAACCAGTTTTTGATCCAAAAACACTGAATCAATCGAAAATTTATTTAATTGATTGTGTGCAATACAGATACGTGCGAACTGATGGCAGTGGCAAGAATAGCAAGTACGTATTTGCACCCCTACCAAACCAACGAAAGTCATCTGAGATTTCCTTGAATTCTACAAAGTTGGGGATTAGATGTCAGGAGGTCGAAGGGATAACTTATGAACCTCCGAAGGAGCAAAATGTAGTGCAAATGGGGTTGTTGTGATGTCGAAATATAAACCACGACTTATTAAGCATCCCGTGAAAGTTACCAGAGGTGATTCCAAAAAGATAGTTTATCGAGCTATCCGGAATATTCAACAACTCAAAAATAGTCAAACTTTAGGTACAACCAGAGTCAATCGGCAATGTCTTATGGTTCGGCAAGAAGGTATTTACTGGGTTGTTGTTTAGTTGTGAGATGAAAGGCTTCGCTAATAATTTTTGAAAACTTAGTAATGGTACTGAACAATGGTACAAGCAATTGCAGCAGATGAAACATTTTTGCAAAATGCAACTGTTGAAAGAATCAATTTCTCAAAACTAAATAAAACCCGTATTCGCTTTAGCATCAGAATCAAAAACAGCACCATAAGTGCAGCACCAAAATGGGCAGACGTGTTGAAATCTGAAGATACTGGCACAGAATCCGACCTGATTAAAGTAACGAATTCTGAAGTAGGCTTGCGTGGTATTAAAGTATTCAAAGCTTTAAATGAGGCAGCAAGTCAACTCAGGCAAGAAATCGCTTCTGTCCAGGAATGGATGACATCTGACAACGGTGATTGGATTTGCCCGATTGATTTGGCTCCCCTGGTATGGAGTCAATTGCTCAATATTAGAGATGCGATCGCGCCAGCACTTCGAGCCAAGTTAAAAGATGAGTACGAGCAAGGCTTGGAAGATTACCAGCAGCGAATCGAAAACTTCATCTCATTGAACACTTGGGAACTACCACAAGATAAACAAGAAGAAGTTAAAGCAAATCTGTTGAGAGCATTCCCGACATTGAGCGAGTTAGAAGATTGTTTGCAAGTGATTGTCGGTCGTCCGGTGATCATCCCGGCATTGTCGGAACAATTGAACCAGCAACAAGCCAAATGCTTGAACCAAATCACTCAGTTCATCCAGCAATATGACCAACATCTAGAGCAACGTTTGAAAGAAGCAGCGATTGCTGGAGGTGAACAACTCGCCGCGCAGTTGTTGGAAGAGTTGGCAGATTGGGAACCAGGGCGCAAGCCTGTGCGGTTCAAGCAAAAGATGCAGAAACATCTTCAGAAGGTGCAAGTGCTGTTAGCTAATGCTAGTCCCGAAGCTGGTGGTAGCTTGCAGTCAATGATGGAGCATCTCAATTCGATTGTGGATGATCCGGCAATTGTTGATAAGAATCTGGGTGAGTCGGGGCGATTGCTACGACTATTGCCTAACAGACTACGGTTCTAAAATCGTACCTTCTCAATTAGCTTTATTCAAGTTAGCTTAGTTCAAGTTAACGTTGTTTAATTTGGCTTGAGTTAGATATGCTTTTGCTAAATCTGCATCACTTAAGTCGGCATCATTTTGAGAAACTCCTTTGAGTTCAGCTTTACTCAAAGGAGTACTAATCAACTTAGCTATTGATGGGCAGCGATTGCAGGAGTGGCTAATGCTTGCAATCGATTGCGTTAGGATGTTTACGGATTGGGTATCAATAATATTGCATTAAGATATTTACAAAAATTATTTATTTTGAAAGCGAGAGTTTTATAGTTTAAAGCTCCTTCATTAAAAATATTGACAAAGTTTCTTTTTTTCTAAAACTTTATATTTTGTTACTTTTTCCTACTATCGTAAATCTACTAGGGCTGCTAATATACTCTTAAATGCTGTTCTAAAGATTGGTACGAGTAAGATCCATAAAGTTAGCGGCTAAGGATGTTAACATCTGTACGGTGTGCGATTAAATTACATTGTACAAAGTGTTTTTCCTCAAGCATATTGCTCTGATATGAGATTGGAGAAAGTTTTACTATTGGTAGCTATTATCAAGCTCTCAAGATTGTAAGCTGACTCCAAGTAGCGAGCTAATTTGCTTTATTTGTGTCTGTTTGACAACATTATTTGCGTCACACCAAATAAAAGCCACTATATACTCTAGGACTTACGCAAAACACTTATCAAATTCTTATTTCCCTGTGAACTCTGCGCCTCTTTAGTTAGTTCTTCCGTAGCTTGTGCGTAAGTCCTGTACTCAACAGTTACACACGCTTGAGGCTAATCTTTTTTGTGTTTAGATAAGTTGATTTTCAATTTTTCCATTAATTAAGGATGAAGTTATGAGTATAAAACCAGATAAAGTACAACTTTACGAACAAGATATCCTAAAACTAGAGCTGACTGATTCTGATGAAGGCAGTCTCAACGGTAGAAATGGTGTAAACGGTAAGTATAACGGTCAAGCAACATCAGTAAAAATATTTGGTTCAGCCGGCTCAGGAGTAACGTTTTACGATGATAAGCAGTTTAGAACAACTGAAAATCGGGTTTATATTGAGAAATTGTCAAATAATCCCATAGAAGTTCTTATTAATAAAAACTTTGTTTCTAGTGAGGACAAGATAGGAAGTGGCATTTTCTTTGGTGAAGAACCTGGTAAATATAAGTGGATATTGTACAAAAAACCTAAGTCTAGACTAGATTGGGAAGCAATTTTAAATATTGTCTTAGGTGGATCTCAAGATGTTTTAGGCGGAAATCCAGGTTTAGCGGGTCGTTTGATATCTATTGGTGGAGTTATAGGTAAAATTCTGAATGATGATAATGAACCTAAATCAGATAACTACCGAGTTGATAACTGCTCTAGCATTAAATTTGGAGAACCTCCTACAGCTTAATTAAGCATACATAAAACTCTCTTTCAATTAGCTCTGCAATGGGCAGTTTTTTTTAGTTCACTAAATTTAAAGGAGGAATTAATAGTGAGTGAGCTTTTTAATCAATTAGTAAAAACATACGCAGAAAAGTCGATAGATTTTCCTCAGCTTAAAGAGATTACTATTGCTCAATGGCTTCTGGAATCTGGTAAGGGAACTAGTCTTTTGGCTACTAAACATTTTAACTTTGGTGGTTTGAAATGGCGAGATGAAATGACAGAATTTGCTGTGCCTGTAGACTACGAAGCTAGTGATGGTTTGGATAAATATTGCAAGTTTAATAGTCTAGAAGCTTTTATCAATGGCTACTGGCGTTTTTTAGAGCGTTCTCCTTATGAAGGATGGCGTAATAATGCAAGTTCCCCTGAAGCATTTATCGCCTTTATTGCTCCTATATATGCAGGTGATAGAAATTATGTTACCAAGGTTTTAAATGTCTATGCTGAGGCAAAAAAACTCTTGGCTGATATTGAACATACAGATCACCATCATCCAGGAACCGCAGAGGCAGTTAATAAACCACCAATTAAAGCATTCATCGAAAGCCCTAATCAGAGCAGTCGAGCGGGTGCAGATATCGATACAATTGTTGTTCACTACACGACCGCAGGCACGGCCCAAAGCAGTATCAATCATTTTAAAAATCCTGCATCAGAAGTCTCTGCTCACTACATCATTGATAAAAATGGCGACATTTATCAAATGGTCAAAGATTCCGATAAAGCTTGGCACGCAGCTCGTGCAAATCGTACCAGTATTGGTATCGAACACGTTGCTAAACAAGGAGAACGATTAACAGAAGCACAGGAAAAATCTTCCGTTCATTTAATCAAGTGGTTGATGACGGAATATAAAATTCCAAAGGAAAATATCATAGCTCACAAACAAGTTCTCTCCACCAGTTGTCCAGGTAATATTTTTGGCGATGCTATAAACGATAACAACATCCCGAAATTTAAAGCATGGGTTGCTAAAAATTTTTCTAATGATGTAATTCCGGCTTCAGTGCCATTAAGTCCTAGCGGATTGGGAATTTATATTGTGCAGCCTGGCGATACTCTTTCAGCTATAGGTGATCGCCATGATATATCTTTAGATAAGTTACTAGAACTTAACCCTAGCATTCAGAATCCTGATTTAATTTTACCTGGGCAAAGAATTATGGTTACAAGGGTTGATGGAGACGATGATTTGATCATTACTACCAGTCGCCCCTTAAATCTTCCTATTACAATTGCGGAGTTCCAACTCAACTCAAGTAATTACCAAACTTTCTCTCACTCACTTTTGGGTAATATTACAATTACGGGTGGCTATATGGAACCCGAAGGTCATTCTTTAAAACCAGAACAAAAGGCCATTTTTTTAGATAAGACATTAAAAACCTTGGCCCCATCCAATCGTAATATTGGCATCGATTATGTTGTTTCAGACCGAAAAGTGAAAGCTTGGTACGGAGGTACTGTTACGAAACGAGGTAGAGAAGGTGGCTATGGACGGCGGGTTCACATCCAACTCGATGTTATCTATGAATTTGGTGGCAAAAAATATCAAGTTTATCAAGCATTTGCCCACTTGCAAGAAATTTTGGTTAGTGTTGGACAAGTTGTAGGACAAGGTGAGCAAATTGCCATCATGGGAGGTTCAGGTGCTTCCTCCGATAGTGACTATCCGCTTCATGTGGACTTAAGTACCTATCTTTTTATGAATGGTAGTTTGGTTCAAATAAATCCCCAAGTTTTAGATGAACAGTTAATTTAGCTCGAATTTATCTACTCTAAGTAAGTGCAGGGTGTTGGTTGTAAAGTATATTGTGCTGACTTTTCACAGGATGTAGAAAAGGTCAGTTTGAGGATTTAACAAGCCTTAATTTTTCCGTTATCAGCTATTGATAATTAGCTTGTGGAAAAAGCCACGTTTTACCTGGGCTTGAGGACTTAGCTTGAAAAGTCAAATCCGTTAACCCCTACAGGTAGAACGGGCTACCCCCTGCTGTATTTCGTTAGCGGGTTAGTTTGTCATTTTAATTTTGAATTGGAGCAAAGCGATTGACCAGCATTTTGCCAAACCCTCTCACAACAAAGAGCATCCAGGTTTTGATTGTAGAGGATGAATTTATCCTTGCACTTGACCTAAGAGAAAAGTTGGAAAGCTTAGGTCACAATGTTATTGATATTGTAGATTCAGCAGAAATGGCAGTTGAGCAAGCAACTGAGCTTCGACCAGACTTAGTTTTAATGGATATCAGACTACGTGGGAAAATGGATGGAATTGAAGCAGCAGAAGAAATTTGGAATTATTTACAAATTCCCATTATTTATGTTACGGGACACTCTGATAAAAGTACTGTAGAAAAAGCTACGCAGATATTCACGTTTGGTTATCTTTTGAAACCTGTTAGAGAAGAAAATCTATATGTTGCTATTCAAACAGGACTGACTAATTTCCAATATAAGCAAGCAGAATTTTCATTACATAAAGCCCATGAGGAACTAAAAGAAAAGTTAAGGGATTATACAAATAAGATTACTTTGCTGAATGAGGACTTAAAACTCGAAGTTGTTAAGCAACATAAAGTTATATCAGAACTCCTAGTCAATGAGGAGTGCGTTTATTCAACAGATCAGCCTACTTCTGTATT
>NZ_JACJRY010000104.1:0-5560 GCF_014697485.1 Anabaena sp. FACHB-83
GCCAGATTACCCAACGCAATACCCATCAGTCGTAGGCATTCTTGAGCGTTTTCTTTGGGTGGTTCTTCGGCAAGTGATCGCAGATCAATAGTTTTTTCTAGCGATCGCTTGACATCCTTGTTTAGTGCTTTGGTTGCTTGTTTGGTAAAAGTATTATTCCATTCCTGAGCCGGACGTTCTTCTACAGCGTTCTCTAATTCCTGAATACGTCGTTGTAATCGTTGGTTTTCAAGTTCTAACTGTCTAAGTCCTTCCAACTGGGAAATCCGTTGCTGTAACTGGATATTTTCTTTCTTCTGCTGCTGAAACAGGTTTTGTAAAGTGGTCAGTTGTTCTTGTACTTGTTCCTGGGCTTGCGTCGTTGCTTCCGAGAGTAACCCAATCCTCAAATCCTTTTCCAGTCGTTCAAGTTCTTGTTGGTGCTGCTGTTTCAGTTGGGCAATCGCTTCGGCGTACTCTTTGGGATAAGTTCGCTCAGGGGTAAATGACTCAACAGCGTCATTACTCAAATCAGCATTGTTGACCAGTTCCCTGCTGCCATCCTCAAAGGTGACAATCTGCTGCCTTTGATTGGGTGGGTCGGCTGAGATGGTTCCTGATTGCCCATGTCTTGGATGAGTTGATGACGTAACTATAACTTTGGCAGATTGGGGAACCAATGGTTCCTGATTTTGGTGAACCACTGGTTCTTGAATTTGAGGAACCATTGGTTCCTGAGTTTTCTTGCTTGACAGACGCGGAACCACTTTTTGAGCCGCAGCCGCAAAGTCCGATTCGCTAGGGGAGGGGTTTTGTTCGAGTGCGATCGCAACAGCTTGCTTTAACTTCTCTGGTTCCTTAACTAACCGCAACAGTGAACGGGCTTGGCGTTCGTTTTTGATGTGTTCGCCTAATTCATCGGCTGTGTCTTTAACTTTCTTCGCACCTAGCAGTTGATTGATGCGTCGATAGCCACCCCAAGCGGATAACTCAGCTTGGCAGTATTCCTCAAAAGACTTGTAGCCAGCTTCACGGTAAAGCTGATTGTCACGCATTTCGAGAATCTCATCAACGGCTTGCCATTCAAATCTGTCAATGGCAGTGAAGGTTTCTTTGATGCTGTTGTTGAGAATGCTGTAGCTGGGGGGTGATGTTGTTTCGCAGCGATCTAGTGTCAGCATAATTATTGCCCACTATTGGTAAATGCACAAAAACAGTCGGGGTCGCAATTTGCCAAAGTGAACATTTATGCTGAATTTTAGACTTAGCCAAAAATGTGTCAGCATTATAATAAGTTCACTTTGTAGTGCAACTATTTGAGCAAGCGATCGCAGAGCTTGGCGGCAGGCGGTCGCTTTTACCAAACAGTCAAAATATTGATAATTACTGTGTTTGTGCTTGTTCTAAGCTGTTGTGCTTCATCTCCCTTATTCCTATCTAAAAAGTTTAATGCTAGGTTTGTGCCTATCTATTTGAATACATTATCATCTTAGCCTATACAAAGGAAATCATAAAAGCAAGAATAGACCTATAATTTTTATAGGCTAGTTGCTAGACTAGCCTATAGTGATAAATCCTGCGTGGATACAGCAGGAGCCTGATTAATTGCAAAACCCCTGAATGCTAAGTTTCAGGGGTTCTTTCTTCGGATTCTAAAAATTGGCGGATACGTTCGCGGGAGAGCCTGAGTTGTTCCGAAGCACTTCTCAGGCTGCTAATTCCCCCAAGATTTTTTCAGCACGCTCTTTAAACGCCTCTAATTCAGCAACTTTCTGCTTGATGCTGTCGAGATCGCTATCGTTATTGTTTGTGGATGATATGCCCAAATAACTATCGATAAACTCCAATAAAAGTCTACTTGCAGAAGTCCCGTTTTCTTTTGCTTTTTTTAGAAAAGCGATTTTCTTTTCTTCTGGAATGCGAAAGTTCATTTGGGTTTCCCCTTCTCCAAGATTTCTTGGCATACTATTTCCTTTTCTAGCTTTTAGCCTATACCTAATTCTACTTGCCAGCCTAGCTTTTGCCTAGAAAATGGTGGTTTCAATCATTTAGCCTATACAAAATACTATACAAAATATTGACAAGGGAAATCATTTAGCCTATACTAAGGGTATCAAAGCAAAAGGCAATCGCACCGTCTGGAAAACTAGCGATTGCCTTTTGTGAATACCAACCCCATTGAGAGGTAGGAGATCCTCATTATGAATCACTTCACTTATCCAACGCAAGCCTCCAAAAGCTTCAGTTGCAACACAATCGACGAGCAAACCGCAGCACAGGCAGAATTTTACAACTACCTCGAAATACAAGCCAAACAAGCAACTCAAACAACAGACCCGCTAACATCTCGTGACCGCCGCATCATTGCCGAGATCATCCAAGTAGAAGCCGATTCAGTTCGTACAATATGGATCGAAGCTGGAATCACCGTATGGGTGCAATTAAGTAATGGTGGACGTTTGCCATTCGACCGAGACTGGTTTTCCAAAAGAGTTGCAGAAGTTAAAGCAACACTAAGAGAAACCCCCAGAGAACGCAACGATCGCCTGAGCGACGAATTAGAAACAGCTTGTCACAGATACGGCTTAACTCATGGAGAGATTGACTGGCTCTCGTTTAGCACCACCCTATATTTCAACAACCGAAGAGTAGGGTTTATAGGCTACAACCGCGCAGATCAATGGTACAGCAGACAAAGGCCATTGGGGGGCAGTCGCACAACTGACAATATTGATGCAGCGATCGCACTGTTGGGAATTAGACAACCAGTAGCCGCGTAGTACCGACAGTAGAAAAGCGGTCGCATCCTTAGAGAGCGATCGCTACCTCACCACAAGAAATGACTGAATTACGCTACAAGATACAGCAACTATGTCTTTCCTTCAAGATCCTGACTGGGGCGAGTGCTGCGAACCAATACTTCTGTCACCCTCAAACCCAAACGCAGAGTTAATCGAAATCTCAGGCTACACGCTGGTTTACTGTTCCGGTGCTTGTCCCAAAATCTACCGTGTCTACAAACGTGAATCAATGCTGGGTTTGGTTTTCGAGCATCTGACGCATTGGACAAACGAGATAGACGAGAAACAGTACGCTAAACCATTCAACGCAGCAGTGGCACTCGATGACTTTTTCTTGGTTGCAAGTATGACTAACGCAACACCCGATATTGCAGCGTAATTAAAGCTTTCAATCTCAACAAATAACTATTTACTAACTAAAACAATGGAACCCACAATCTCGATTCCTCCGGTTTGGCAATACCCTCGGTTTGGCTTTGGACAACGGACAGAACGCGGTCAAATAATCGGCATGAAGTATTACGCCGAAGATACATATTTAGCTGACGAATACGGTGCAGGTTGGCGTTACATTCTGCTACCAAACAAGAATACCGAAGACGATGAAACACGGATTGAGGATGACATAAAACTGCTGTCGCCGCAGGAATTAAAAACAGTTTTAGACACAGAAATTAACAACCATCTGCGCCAAATTCAATCACTAAAACATCAATTAGATGCTATTCCTGCAATTGTTTTAGCTGCTAACTCTACACTTGGAGGAACCACTCAACCAAGTTATCCACCTTTGCACGATTTGGTTGATGCCGGAAAGTTCATCCTCAAAGAAATTGCCAAACATCCCGATTATTTAACACTAGAATATCAACCCGACCTGACTATTGGTGATGCTGACACTGCGCTTTCTTATTTGGAAGTAGAACTTGAGCTTCCAGGAAATAGCAAATGAACTCTGTGGTGGCGATTCAATTACAAATCGCCACTAAAAATATTAGTCCTATTTTGATAAATTTTTTGGAGGTTTACTAATGTGTACTAAATGGGCAGAAAAAGAGCTAGGAACTCTCGAAGAAATGGCAGAGATGTACACCCCGGAACAAATAGTTTTTCGGCTAAAAAGACGCGGTTATTATCGCACAGTATCAGCCGTTAAGAATAAATTGTATTCTTTGGGGTATTCTACTCGCCCAGTTCTGGATAATTACAGTTGTCGTGAAGTTGCCAAAAACCTTTGTGTACCTCCAACCACAGTTGTTAATTGGGTGAGGCAAGGTTGGTTGAAAGCCAAAAAGCGTTGTGCTAATCGTTATCAAGTCAAAAGCCGAGATTTAAAACGGTTTTTCAATAATCCTCCGCAACCAATTAAGCATCGAATAGCAGCGATAGATCCGCAGGTGGTTCGGTATTTGGTGGGGTCTTCTCGGCAAGATAGGTGTTCTTAAAAAAGTTAAATTTTCTCTTTTAAAATAGAAATATTTGTTTACATTTACAGTAAACAAATAGATAAAAAGCTGGGTTAATCAGGGATAAATAAGCATTTGGCAGAAAATTTAGATTAGCTTAGTCCAATTACTTCCATAAATCCAGTATTACTGCTAATATCGGTTTAAAGCTGTTTTGTGCTGTCATAATTTTAATTAAATGCGGTTAAAAGTTAGCTAAGAACATTCTTTATTAGTTTTTTAGCAGACTTTTACTTTAGTGTTGGCTTTTGAGATTCTGTATTTCTACAGAGTAAAAATTATCTCTACTGTGTAGATATATACTTGAAATTCATAAGTATTCAACTTCTTCGGGACAACAGAAGAGGTCTATGAGTCGGCGGCTGGGGCTGTCCGATTGGGGAAAAAATTAGCTTTATGACAGGCGATTTAATGTTCCCTCTAAATATCTAACAACCATTCATTCACAAGCTATTCGTAACCATCAGCTTGTGAAAAGCAATAATTTGCTGTTGCTCAAATTATTAGTTGACCGAAGGAACAGGGAAGAACAAGCCTCGTCCTTCTAGGATGTTTATACAGGGCGGAGTTTAAGCTTTGTCCCGGTCTTCCCCCTCGCTCCTTGTCCTATTGATCACAGCAATTCCCCATCCGTTAACTCCTACAGTTGAACGGGCGACCCTCTGCTGTATTTCGTTAGCGGGTTAGTTTGTCATTTTAATTTTGAATAGGAGCAAAGCGATTGACCAGCATCTTGCCAAACCCTCTCACAACAAAGAGCATCCAGGTTTTGATTGTAGAGGATGAATTTATCCTTGCGCTTGACCTAAGAGAAAAGCTGGAGTGTTTAGGGCATACTGTTCTAGATATTGTAAATTCCCCGAAAGAGGCAATTGAGCAAGCAACTGAGCTTCAACCAGACTTAGTTTTAATGGATATCTGCCTACACGGGAAAATGGATGGAATTGACGCGGCAGAAGAAATTTGGAATAGTCTAAGAATCCCTATTATTTATATTACCGGGCATTTTGATAAAACTACTGTAGAAAAAGCTACGCAGATATTTACATTTGGTTATCTTCTAAAACCTGTTAGAGAAGAAAATCTATATGTTGCTATTCAAACAGGACTTACTAATTTTCAATATAAGCAAGCAGAATTTTCATTACATAAAGCGCATGAGGAACTAAAAGAAAAACTGAGGAGTTATACCAATAAAATCACTTTGCTGAATGAGGACTTAAAACTCGAAGTTGTTAAGCAACATAAAGTTATATCAGAACTCCTAGTCAATGAGGAGTGCGTTTATTCAACAGATCAGCCTACTTCTGTATT
>NZ_JACJRY010000105.1:0-5342 GCF_014697485.1 Anabaena sp. FACHB-83
TCTAACGCTGCAAACTCCTTATATTCACCATCACCATCGGCAACAAACACTAATCTCGAAGCGTAGCGATCGTGTCCCGGTGGGTGGTCACTAGCTCGGATTTCTACATTGTACTTTTCGTCGGGGTTCCATTCTTTACCCTTGAAGTTGTTAGCCTCATTACTCAGCGTCCCTACTCGTAAATCAGTAAATTGCAGATGCTCTAACCGGGAGACAATTTCATCTGGGAACGCCGCGAACACAAAGTTGGGAGTCTTTTTCTGGATTTGACTTTTATGTTGAATTTTGAATTTTGTTAGCGCAGCGTTAGCGAGTCCGCGAGCGTCATTTTGAATTGATTCAAGTTCATCCTGTCGTGCCGCCCCCACATTCCAAGCCGCCGCCGCCGCCGACAATCGCTCCGACTCTGGTATGCTCTCACGGTATGCTTCAGCAAATTTGTACGCCTGCGAAAATAGCAGTCTAGTTTGCCCTTTGGTCAGTTCTGGCTTGAATTCAACTAGCTTGGCATTACTAGCTGACATCCCTGGCTTGAGTCCATGTTCTTCAATGGATTGGGGGCTAACTGTGCCGAATCTACGGAATTTGGGCTGGCCGTTATCGTCAAGCTCGTTGTCAATTTGTGCGATCGCTAATAATCTGTTACTGCGTTTGTCTGTCTCCAGCTTCAGATTAATAGATTCTGCCTTCCAAATGCCCGGATGTTTGTAGCGCAGGAGGTTTGTAATCTCCAGTTTCGTCCCCTGCTGGGTTTCAATGATGGCTGACGGCCCTTTCTCGGTTGAGCGCCGTCGCTCCATTGCTACTGCGGCATTATAGAGTTTGTCAAATTCGTACTTGGCGGCGATCGCGCTAAATCTCTGCTGGGGTGTAAATTCTACTCCTTGAAATAGGTTACTGAATTGGACTATAGGGCGGGATTCTAACTTTGATTCTTGGAAGTATTTGTTGGTTTGATTAATTAATAATTCTACTGGAGAGTAACCCTCTGTTTTTATCCCATAATTTAAATAAGCTGTTGGTGATTTTTTGTCTTTAATATAGTCAATTTGGCGATATAAATAGCGATTATTTTCTTTAATCAAGCCCATTTCAGGTTTTCTGGAGCTTTTGAATAAATCCACCGCAATTTGGTTGTGATAACACGCCTCCTCAATCATTTTACGATACAATTGATGATTAGTATTCATCGCTTGTTCAATGATTTCTGGAGTCCTATCTGGGTTTTGAGCGAGTGCTACAAATTCTTGTATATTCGGTTTATATTCTTCCCTAATTGGTTTCGGATTGTTTTGATAATTTTCTTCTTCTAGTAATTTCTCATAATGCTCTATTACTCTGTCTAAATAATAGGATTTTTGTTCAGAAGTTCCATAAGTTTTAAGGATTTCGATTTCAGACTCTAAAGATAAAAGTGAGGTCACTTGATTATTAATAATGCCCACACTGATGCCATCGCTCATGTGTATGGCTATTTGCTCAAATGGTGGTTGCTCTGAGTTAATATAAAATGATTGCTTTTTCTCTTTAACAGTAGGAGCATAAGCATTTTCAAGCTGATTTCTGTACTCCGCTTCTGCTGTAAGATTGGGGTATTTCCTAGCAAGTGCCACACCAATGCAGTCGCCGTCAAAATCTCGTCCCTGGCGTTCTGATTCGGTTTCTAATGGCACTATTTCGTCGGTCTGAAGCCTCGCTTTGATGCGTTTTAAATCTTCATCGTTGACGATAATAATACCTTCTAGACGTGTACCGTCTGGAGCTAAACAGTCATCAACAATTTTATTTGTCGAAACACATAAACCGTTAGAATTTAGGAATGGTGAACGGAAGTTGAGAACTTTTTCACCTTTATCCAACCAAGGCACACAGATTTCTCCGTTCTTCAATTCCTTGGATGGTATAATCATAGCTCTATCAAAGGTCAGTATCCCCCCCAGCGCGATATCTCTCCACTCTCCTTGGACGAATTTGGTAAGTTCTTTTCTGACTTTCTCTGTTTCTAAAATTTGGTTATGTCCACTCACCAAATCAGCTTTGATGAGCTTGTACATTAATAAATCATCTTTCTCTGACTCTTCCTCCAAGTCATCACTTGGTTCAAATTGTTCTTCAGCTTCATTCCATGTAAGAAGTTCTAATTGTTTAACAAGTGAACCATCAGCAACTTCAGATGTAATTTTCTGTTCCAATGAGGCTTTTTTTTCTTCTGTGAAAGCCTTACGTTTTTCGTATTTCTCACAGAAAAGTTGAGCCACTTTTCTGGGGTCACTTTGGGATTCAGCTAGTTTTTGGGCTTGTGCCTCCAGTTCCTCAGCAAAGTCTTTGATACCTTGAGGAAATGATGCTAATAGCTGAGATATTGCTGTTTTACCGCGTTCTGATTGTGACTTTTCGCCTAGCCAGATTTTTTGTCTGTAGAGTCCTGGTTGAATTTGGGGTTTAATGGCTCCACCTGGACGATCCTTATCTGTACCTTTGAAGCTAGAGAGGGGGAGAATTAGGTCGATTTTTTGTTCATTATTAGTGTCAGCGTATCTTATTTTTTCTAAGTTGCAAGGTCTTAGTGTCCCTTTACCGAAGCGATATTTAGTATCTTGCCCATCATTCTCTGTCCAACCAAAACGGTGCTGAATGACACGATAACTTTTATCTTGCTGTTCAACTCTATTAGTTAATTTATCATAAAGTTGTGTTGATATCTGCCCATAACAATCTCCTACTAGTTTATAAGCGTCTTCTTTGTCAATAACTTCTCCGTTTTCTCCATTAGCATCATCCACAACTAGAATATTTAATTCTTCATTGATTGCATTTTTGCAAGCCCCCAAAAATATTGAGCCGTAAGCCCCTCTATCTTTTCTATCAGGGCATAATTTATCGATTATTTCTAAGCATTCTGGAGAACCATACAGTAATCTGGTTTTAGAAGATAATAAAAGAGTCTGTCCATTTGGATGATTTTTTAAATCTTCTGGAGTACTATATTCATCTAAATGTCCAAAAGAAAATTCTTTACCAGAAAAGTAAAACTCAAGTAGAGTATTATTCAACTTTTCAGTTAAAATTGACTCAGAATTCTTAATACGTTCATCGGTATGAATCCACTGGTTTAACCTAGTATCAAAATGCTTGAATTCTAGCGACATGATTTTATTTAAACATTGTTTTTAGGAGTTTAGTATGTCAAGAATTAAACGATGGATTAACATAAATCGTAAAGAGTTTAATCCAGATGGAACGTTAAAGCCTGAAGCCAGAGAACAGATGTTATCTAAAGGTATGAATAATGCAGCAATTGATAGTTATGCTCGCAGATGTAAGGCAGAATACGATGAATGGAAACGCCTGGACGAAACCGAACCAGAAGAATGGATAGAGTACACAGCCTACGACTTCTTTACGCCCACCGAGAAACAACAGTTCAACCCAGATGGTTCTCTTAGATCCAAATATGTAGAATCTGAACTGAGAAAAGGGACTAGTCCAGAGTGGTTAGAAGAAATGGAAAGGCGCAAGAAGATTGATGTTGATAACTATAATCGGGTGTCTCAAAGAGAAGCAGCATTAGGCATAAATTTTGGGCAGCAAGAAATGAATAGGTTACGTGCCTCAAACCGAACCTATAAACAACGCCTCGAACAAATGCAGGTAGACTTGCGGAACTGCGAAGAACCCAGTTCCCTCCCTTTCGACAAAGACACCCCCTACTTCTAAAAATCAGTCCGGGCTAACTTTGAAGTTTGTGTGATTGTAGGGACAATGAATGATATCACTGTCCCTACAATGTTTTACCTCAGTTCCTTTTTGGGAATCTGTTGGGGTAAATGTTGCTGAGTAATCTGAGGTAAAGAACAGGATGGTGCGGTGAGCAACTTAACCAAGCTACCAAAGCAAGCAATCACAAGCAAGAAAGCCAAAGCAGTTTGACTAACTCTATACCAAGAATTAAAAGCTAGTTTAAACTGAATTCGTTTGAGAAAAATTGCTTCTAGCTTCTGTTCACTTATTCGATTCTTCAGAAAGTTCAAAGCTACTAGACAGTTAGAAATATCTTCACCTCTTTGAACCTTCTGGCATAACAAAATCTCTAAACGATTAATTCGTTCTTCTGGAGTATGCAAATAAACATCAGACCAATAAACATCAGACCAATCTTCACTAAGTTCAATCTTTTGTAGTTCCATTTATTTTTGACGACGACGCGGTTGTTTTAGAGAGCGTTGATAGTCTTCTAATATCTGCTTCTTCTGCGCTGGGAGAATCACAGATTTTTTATCCAAACGCAGTTGATAGCACAGGCTTTTTTCTGACGGACAGGAGATGGCAGATGGTTCATTAAACCCCCACATTAATCCTCCGAACAGAGTTGAAGCAGCAAAAGTAAAAAACATCGCAGTTCCAGAACGACCAGAACCAACCCACCGACCAAAATAAAATAGGTTTGACTTAAACTGTTCAAAGCTTTGTTGACGGAGTTTTTGTTTTTTCTCTTGCGCTTGGTTCCAGGCTTGTAGATTTTTTAACTTTTCCGAAGCTAATTTCAAAGCCTTGGTATTAGATGTCTTATCTACCTGAATATCAATCGTGCGTTCTCGCTGCTCAATTTCTTGTTTTAGCTGGTAGTCGTATCGTTGTCTGATGCGCTCGGCAATTGCATTGAGTTCATTCGAGTAGGGGGCAAGAATTTGATCTGATGTTTCTCCCACAATTGTTGCATCGGAGATGGCTTTCCCTCAATTCTTGCTAAAATCTGTTTTTCCATTTGCTTTAAGAAATCTTCGCTCTCTTCTGGTTGTTCGGCTAATCTAGCTATAGCTTTTTTAGTGTAAACTTGCCGCACAAGTCCACGAGGAATTTTTTCAACAAATTTATCTGTAACTTTATCGACCATGCCTGTTAAATCTGATTCAGTTTCTGTAGTGATATCTTCAATGTCTACTAAAACATTAGATATTGATGTTTGTTCTCCAATGGACTGACAAGCGTCAATGAATCGCTCAACTTCTTGAGGAGTATATTCATCTTGTTCTTCTAGTTCACAGAATTCAAGGATTTTTAATGCTTCACTCAACTTGAGTTTAAAGCCCTGTTTTCGAGCGAAGTTTAGTAATCCAGTTATGTCCAATGATTTAGTTGGTTTTTTCTGCCCTTTTTTTCCATTATTGTTTTCAAAAACAGAATTATTCTGAACTGTTTCTAAAACAACTATCGATGGTAATAAATTTTGGCTCTCCCAGAGTAGCTATGCTAGAATAGCAGAAATAAATCCAGTATAATTTATATAGAATTAGCAGTAATTGGTGGCAAAAGTCCAAGCTGTAAAAGAGTTATACAAGTAA
>NZ_JACJRY010000106.1:0-4929 GCF_014697485.1 Anabaena sp. FACHB-83
TTCAAGGAAGGAAAGTGTAAATTGGCGATTTAAGACTACTGATGCACGTAAGAAGATGGGACGCTTATATCCACCTATCTTACCTAGCAAAGTTGAGTTGGCAGACTACTAGTTGGCTAAAAATAAAACAATCCCAAATGATTAGGACTCACGCGCCAACTATTGTTCTACGTGAGTCCTGATCATTTGTGAGCGCCTAAATACCAACTTTTCATCGGTGTCTCCTAATTGTTGATTTGCCACAGGCGATCGCGAAAAAATGGACTGAAGGAAGCGTTCTAGGTTCTGTAAAATCTCGTCGTTGGCAAGTTGCAAGCTCACAAAAACGGTTTGATATCCCAGATTTTTAGAGTAAACCAAGATGCGTGTCATCAGGGAGCTTTTGCCCATTTGCTTAGGGGCTTGCTCTAGAACTTTATTAGCGATCGCGTTCTAAAAACACAACTGTCCTTTTTCAGATATGGTTATATGGGTATAAGGGTGTAAGTATTCAAAACCCTTACACCCCATACCCTTTCACCCCCACACCCAATCCCCACAGACAATTGTGGTGCGTCAGTCCTGTGATTGTATATTTTTAGTACAAAAATACTGTAAAAAGAACTGTCTTATAAATAAAGAAAACCCTCGTAAGTCTTAGCTCACAAGGGTTTCGCTTTTTAAGCGGGCGGCGGGAATCGAACCCGCATTAATAGCTTGGAAGGCTATATCAAATCTTGTATTTACAATAGTTTCAGCCATTTTCAAAAATTTTTACACCCAATTTACACCCAACAGACAAATGTTAAAATTCCCTGACTTTTTGATTTTTAATAAAGCCTGTTAGTTGACAAAAGTAAATCAATGTGTATTTAAAATGTTGAAGAAAATAGAATTGAATTTAGGCGATCGCCAGTTTTATCATTTTCAGCGATCGGCTAATTCTAGCATCTTATAAAAATCGGCTTAACACAACCAGTTAGAAATTTTGGTAACAGTACTCGCCATTCATTAACCTTCAAACTGATGCTCAGATAATACTTGAGAAAGTATAAAAGAAAACTTTTATAGCTCAGATATCCCTTGTAATAGTAATTAAGCATAGTTGAGCAAGATTGCTCTGCATTTTCGGGGTGTCGTAATGAGCTTAATTAACTTGGATCTAGTCATCAACGCAATTACTAGCATTGCGAATCCTTTAATTAGAGAAAAAATTCTGCGTAATGAGACAGTAATTAAGTTACTCCAGCAATTTAACCTTGACCCAGAGCATCCACCAGCCGATTTTAGTGGTGTTTACGCCTATGCCTTAGTAGAATACGGTGTTGGTAAACCAAAACCATTTCTCGAATTATTTCGACAAGAAGCCATTAAGCAAGCATTTCGTAAAGCATTAAGCCATAATAATCCCTCAATTTTGCTGTCTGAAGTTGATGCTTTTTTGGAAGCTTATACCTTGGGTGAAGAAATCAGAAACTTAGAACTGGATGTCAGACGAGAGGTAGCTGCATTTGCAACCGTGTTTATTGAAGTCGCCAAACGCAGCCGTACACCTGCTGATGTCTTAATGAGTCAGCAGATTGGATCTCTACACAAAAGAATTGCTGGTATTCAAGAACAGCTAGAAAGATTGCCAACCCTGGAAGGTATTCGTACAGAAATGGCAAGATTAGCAGCTCAGAATTCTCTAGTATTAACCGAAACTACAACTGAAAATCAGTGTAGAGCGATCGCCTTAGCCCAACAAATGCGAGGATGGTTTGAAACCTTGGGCTACCGCCTAGAAAAATATGAAATCTGGGCAGAAGAATATTTTGAATGGATTATCAACGTTCCAGTCCGCCGCAGTTATGACCGTATTCTTGTACGTGGGGTTGCAGGAGAAGTGGGACTGAGTGATGTTATGGCGTTGCGTGAATCAGTTAATCAACAAAAAACTGATGAAGGTTGGTTAGTCAGTACCCGTCGCATTTCCCGCGCAGCCAGGGATGAAGTCAAGAAAGAAGAAAATCGTCACCTTGATTGTTTTACATTTGACGAGCTGATTGATTTAGATGCTGACTTTACTGGTTATCTTGATTGGTTAGAAGCGGAAATCAAACGCCGCAAGATTGATCAAAAATATGTCCCGCTTGCTTGTACTAAAGAAGAAATTGATCCAGTAACTAAGCGGCGAATTGGTGTCAGCCGTTATGAAGCAGAAGACGGTTGGATTGATGGTTACATCGACCTTTGGCTGGATGATCCTGCTAAAGAACATATTTCTATTCTGGGAGAATTTGGTACAGGTAAAACTTGGTTTGTCTTTCACTATGCTTGGACAGCACTGCAACGTTACAAAGATGCTCAAAGACGTGGTGTTGAACGTCCCCGTCTACCTTTAGTAATTACCCTGCGTGACTTTGCCAAAGCGTTAAATGTAGAAAATGTTTTGGCAGGTTTCTTCTTTACTCAACACAATATCCGCTTAAATAGCGAAGTTTTTGACCAACTCAACCGCATGGGTAAATTGCTGCTCATTTTCGATGGTTTTGACGAAATGGCAGCAAAAGTTGACCGCCAACAGATGATTAACAACTTCTGGGAACTGGCAAAGGTAGTAGTTCCTGGTTCTAAAGTTATTCTTACCTGCCGTACTGAACATTTCCCAGAGGCGAAAGAAGGACGTGCTTTGCTCAACGCAGAACTACAAGCATCTACGAACAAACTAACTGGGGAAACACCACAATTTGAAGTTCTGGAACTGGAGAAATTCAACGATGAGCAAATACGGCAGGTTTTGCTACACCAAGCTGAAGCAGCCACAGTTGAACAAGTCATGGGCAATTCGCAATTACTAGACTTAGCCCGTCGTCCAGTGATGACTGATTTAATTTTGGAAGCATTGCCAGATATTGAGTCCGGTAAACCTATTGATATGTCAAGGGTTTATCTGTATGCAGTGCGGCGCAAGATGGAAAGAGATATTAAGGCAGAACGTACTTTTACTTCCTTGGCAGATAAGCTCTACTTTTTATGCGAACTGTCTTGGGAGATGCTGTCTACCGATCAAATGAGCCTGAATTATCGCTTGTTCCCAGAACGTATTCGTCGCTTATTTGATTCTGTGGTGCAGGAAGAGAAAGATTTAGACCACTGGCATTATGACATGATGGGACAGACGATGCTTGTCCGTAATGCTGATGGTGATTATACTCCGGCGCATAGGTCGCTGTTAGAGTTTTTTGTCGCGTATAAGTTTGCGGCCGAGTTGGGGGCATTAGCTGAAGATTTTACGGAATTAGCCCAAGCACAGTCAGCTTTGGATAACATTACAACCCCTGTTGACTATACTTGGTGTGGTTATTTTTCGCGTTATGGAAGTGGTGAGGCTTTGCCCATTGCACCGCTAAGAACATTTACAAGTGAGTCTTTGGATAAGTTGAGAGAGACTGTTGGCAAAGCACCACTAACAAAAGCAGTGATGGATTTGCTTTTACCGATGTTAGGTAATAATGAGTCCCTTATTAAAGTTATTGAGGCGACGCGGGGTAAAACTGAGGATGAAGTGGGTTATGTTGGTGGGAATGCGGCGACAGTTTTAGTAAACGTAGATAAGGCTGTGTTAGAAGGGAGAGATTTGTCAGGTGCAGTAATTAGGGGGGCAGATTTTACTGATGCAAGTCTACGTCGTGTTAACTTTGCTGACACTTTTCTAGCTGATTCCATTTTTACCAAAGTATTTGGGTATGTTTTGTCAGTAGCATATAGCTCAGATGGCAAACTCTTAGCAGTAGGAGACGATAATGGTATAGTCCGCTTATGGGAAATAGCATCCAAGAAAGAACTTTGGATTCGCCAAGAACATACTAGTAGAGTAAATTCAGTTGTATTCAGTCCAGATTGCCAGACTCTAGTTAGTGCCAGTAATGATAAAACCATAAAAATATGGAATAGCAGAACGGGGAAATGTCGTACAAGCTTACTTGGCCATACACATCGTGTACGTGCAGTTACATTTAGTCCGGATGGTAACATTCTCGCTAGTGCTGGAGATGACCAATGTGTAAAACTTTGGGATATGCACACTACTGAATGTTTGAGAACCTTGCAGGAGCATAATAATTCAGTTTCATCTTTAGCGTTTAGTTTAGATGGGGAAACCCTTGCTAGTGGTAGTGATGACCAGACAGTTAATTTATGGAATATCCACACAAGCCAATGTTTGAAAAAGCTATCGGGACATACAGACTCGATATTATCAGTTACTTTTAGCCCAGATGGTCAGATGCTCGCCAGTGGTAGTGTTGATCAAAGCGTAAGATTATGGAATATTAGTGATGGTAAATGCGTAAAAATTTTGCAAGGTCATACAAATTGGGTACGTTCAGTTGCTTTTAGTCCAAACGGACAAACTCTTGCCAGTGGCGGTAATGACAAAACAATAAAACTATGGAATATTAATACAGGTGAATCTCTTAAGAGCTTTCATGGACACGTTGGTTGGGTACGCTCAATAACTTTCAGCCCGGATGGTCAGATAATTGCCAGTGCTAGTTCTGACGAAAGCGTCAGGTTATGGGATATTGCTAACAGCAAATGTGTAAATATTTTTCAAGGACAGACAAGTAGAGTTAACGCTATTAGATTTAGCCGAGAAGGTAAGACGCTTGCTAGTGCTTGTAATGACAAAACAGTAAAATTGTGGGATATTCCTACTGGTAAATACCTTAAAAGTTTGTATGGCCACACAAGTTGGGTACGTTCAGTGGCCTTCAGCCCAGTTGAGCATATACTTGCCAGTGCCAGTAATGATCAAACAGTAAGGCTATGGGATATCCGTACTGCTAAATGTTTTGGCTCTCCCAGAGTAGCTATGCTAGAATAGCAGAAATAAATCCAGTATAATTTATATAGAATTAGCAGTAATTGGTGGCAAAAGTCCAAGCTGTAAAAGAGTTATACAAGTAA
>NZ_JACJRY010000107.1:0-4305 GCF_014697485.1 Anabaena sp. FACHB-83
GAAGTGGAAATATTTGTTAAACCCATATTTTGTATTGTAACTGTACCCAATATTCCAATTAATCAAGAAAAACTAGAGTCAAGAATGAAGAGAGTTATTGAACACTCATAATTCTTAATATAATTTGAGCCACTCCACGAACTAGAAGTTCGTGGATTCAGGCAAAGTTCACGCTAACTTTTCGCTCTTAACAGCTATCTGGTTAACGCTTTTGCCCTCATGGTTGAACTGTTCTGAGGATGAATGAGTCAGCCTACGTTCGGACTCGCCTACTTGTTCACAGTTTGTTTGATATTGTTGCCATGCCAACCATAGGGTTTGCTCCAACCTTGGATACTCGCATTGAGCATCTTGCAATGACAACTGATCCTCATTAACGTATCTACTCAGAAATGCACTGAAAATATCACGGTGCATAACAATCCCTGTCACATCTCTATGAACCCGTTGGGATAGAGATTTTTTGATACGACTACCATCTAAATGAGTTTGAGAGAGTGCAGTTTTTTGAGTAGAAAAAGTTATGAATTGTCCACCAGCGTTTTCAGCTTTGCGTTTCAATTCGGATTGTACAAATCCAGGTGATTTAGCAGAAATAGCCTTACCGTAGCGTTTCTGCCATCCCTTAACCGAGACTTTCTCGGTTTTAATTATATTGCCATGTCTTAAAATCTCATTAACTACTTTACGATTTTGAGACTTGGCATAAGATGTTTTGCGTCTTTCTAACTCACGCTTCTTTTGAGCATTCTTTTTGTAGTATTTAGACTTGTTCCATTTACGACTACTTTTTTTAACTTTACCTTGCTTAACAACTGTTTTACGTCCCTTTTTAGCTAAAAAGTCTGCCTCATAATTTTCAGAATTATTTGCACGTTGAGAGCGTTGCATTTTTCTCTGTAATCGAGTTATTTCTTTTTGAAAATCAGGAACTTTGTCAGCAAAAGGTAGTAGCCCAGAGTGATTGTCACCTACAAAGGCAATGTTAGAGATATTGAGGTCTAAACCAACAATACCTTCTGAAATATAATTTTGTGGTTTTTGATATGGTAGACCTTCATTAATTAACTGAATAAACCAACGACGTTTACTATTGATCTCTTTCCACAGCAGACGAACATATTTGACAGGTGAGCTTAACCCATGCTCTATTACTGGATTGGATTCATTGATAATAGGATTAAGCTTAAGCTTTCCCCATACGAGTAGATTGTCTTTCCAGCGCAAGCCTTGTTTGTTTGTTTTGCCTTCAATAGACTTGAATCTATTAGGAGTTTTAAACCTAACTTTTTTAGCTAGTCCAAACAAAACTTTTTCACTAGCCCTAAAAGCGCGAGTAGCTATTGTCTGTTGGGTATTAGAGTCTATTTTATCAGCAATCCATTTTGATTTATTACTGACTAACGTGGCATAAGCTTGTAATTCATAATCCGAATATCTATAAAGTTTTCTAGCTTCCGAGAACATATTAGAACGTTGTTTCTTTTGCTCTCTGGGCAGTTTTTTAGCTGTCTGATAGATATCAGATTGTTTAACCAACTTCATCCTAGTTATTGCTTCATTGAGACAAGCATTATATAACTGCCTACTAGCTTGAAACCTAGCCAATAACTCTGATTCTTGCTTGCTATCAACTAACAATGGAATCGTAGTCACGAAAGATGGAGTTTTACTCTTAGCCACTGTTTTATCACCCCCTTAATTCTGTATAAGACTCATTGCTATATACAATACATTGTTGTAAAATGCTAGACAAGAGTTTCCACAGCTACTTAAGCTTCCTACTTTGTGGACTCATGCCTATTTTTATGACACGACAGGTAAAGTTTCTTCGGCAATTATTGAACAATACATTAATGACCCTCATCATTACAAATAACCACTGCGGATAAATCCGCGTGAGTCAGGTTTCCGCCACGATATAAATAACGTAGGTAGTTCAATTCATTTAATTTCTTGAACTACCTACTTCGTGGCTACCACCTTTCCCACACTATTTAGGTGTGAAATTCCTCCGAACAGCGATCGCTTCGCTAATAACCGGCGTAGTCTCTCGGAGGATCTCGCATGAACGAGTACCTACAAATTTTCAATAGCCTCTCTCGCTGTGACCTTTCGGAACAGCGAGTTTCTCTGGCAAGACAGTTCGCCTGGGCTGTTCCGAACCAAGAAGCTATCGAATATCTCGTATCCTTGTCACCCATCATCGAGATAGGTGCAGGAACAGGGTATTGGGCGTTTCTGGTTAGACAGGCAGGCGGGGTCATTCGGGCGTTCGATGAACAGCCCTACGACAACGGCTACTGTTCTAACAAGTGGACAGAAGTTGAAGTTGGCAACCCCAGCACCGTTGCTGACTACCCTGACCATTGCCTGTTTCTTTGTTGGCCGCCGGGTTATAGCCCGATGGCTTACCAGTGCCTGTTGAATTACTCTGGCGACAGAGTTGTTTATATAGGCGATACAGACGGGGCTACTGGTTGCACTCGGTTCAGGAAACTGCTTCAACACGATTGGAGACTTGAACGGCGAATCGAAATACCCAGATTCCCCGGAATGTTCGATTCCCTTGTCTTGTACCACCGAAAATAATAGCAATCCGCCACTCCATAGAGAGTGGTTATTTTTTTCTGATTGCTATTCTACTTCCAATCCAAACAAATCCTTGTAAACTTCGTAGTCTTGAAAAAGTTGCATGACCACGCTCCGAGTAAACATACAATCAGTTGTAAATTTGATTCCATAAACTTTATTTTATCAAGAAATATCATGATTTAAACGAATAATTTTTATCGCTTCGCTAATAACCACTGATGTCGTTTGGACAGAGGTTCCGACTATGTACAACTCTCAAATTCTCGCACTCATGATTCAGCATGAAATCGATTATCCAGAGGCTGCTATGATGCTTCAGGATATTGAGTGGAGAGAAATAGATATAGTGGTATCTGAGGAAGAGATACAAAGACAAATCTCGTCTTCCTCCTCAGATATACAGCCGATGAATTTCGCTGAAGAAATCCCGTTTTAAAATTAAAGCTACTAACTATTTGTTAGTAGCTTTAATTTTTTCTCACCTCTGCAAGCCTGCTGCTTGCTTTTGATTTCTTTCGATAACTTCGTCAAGTTTACTGTTAGCAGTTTCAAAATCCTGCAACACCTCTGGAGTTAAATTATTAATTTGAACCTTCCCAGCCTGCACAAACAGAATTACATCGCCATTTTTGTGAGCGATCGCCAAATCTTTGCGTTCAGAATTTAATGCTAAATCATACGTTTTACCAGTAACACGGACAGTACCATCATTTCCAAGCTGACCTATATTTGATGCCAACTTCTGGGACACCTGGGAGATTCGAGTGAGTGTATCTTGCTCCATTGCCGCCACAGCTTTGGGCGATAACTGACCGGTAGCTTTGAACTCATTGGCAACTTCAACAATTCGTTTTTTGTAATCGTCAGGTTTACCCAAACCATCAGCCGCAATGTACCATGAGCGCAGGTGGTCGATGGTCACAGATGGTGATGAAGCGCGAGTATAGCCCTGCTGCGTACTCTCCAACTTGTAGCCACGCTCCTGCAAGTATTTTTGTACTAGCTGATCAGTTCCTTGGGCATTACCCACCACAAACGAACTACCAGCAGCTATAGCCTTATCAAGCAGTGGGACGTAGTGATTATCAAAAGTCTGTTGGATTTGCTCGTTTGTTACACCCCGCCACGGGCCGGAGCCAGAAACCATGATTACGTCGGTTTTTGAATAATTGCCTGTGTTTGCGCCATCGCCCCAAGCCTGTTCGTAATTGCGAGTACTGGATGGTGTACTGGCTGGTGCTGATGATTTACCGATGAATTGAGTGGCTATGTCTGCCATCGCCACATCTTTTTTCATGTGAGAAGCCACCGCATCGTTTATAGGCTTGAGTTGAGCAAGGGGATTTGGCTGTACCTGCGGAAACTGCGGTTGCGGCGGCGGCGGCTGTGACAGTGGCGCTTGGGGTGATGCCACGGGCGGTTTTAAATGTTTTGGACGGTCAGGCAGCGATCGCACTTTCTTCTCGTATTCAGCTTGGAAATCAATCACACGACCAAACTTCTTGGTCATGGACTCAAAAGTTGATTCAGGAATTGATGAATTTACCAAATTAAATACGGCGAGTCCCTTTTTCGTTTCCAGTGGCACATCTTCTGGTGGCACTTGGGCAATCGCAACATTCTTGTCAGCCAGCCACTCGGTCACAGTCGCAATTTTATGGTTGTCCACGGCTAGTTGTGTCAATCCCAACATTTTATCTTCGGGTGTGG
>NZ_JACJRY010000108.1:0-4248 GCF_014697485.1 Anabaena sp. FACHB-83
ATCTTGACTGCATAAGTAGTAGAGACACCATGACTTTGCAGAAATACCATCACTTCTTTGATGGCTTTTTGGGTTTCCCAGGCGTTTTTAATTAACTTGATGCGTTTTTTGGCAATGCCGTTGACTTCAATTAGTCGCTCGATTTGGGTTTCAATAATCTCTAGAGTCTCTATGCCAAAATGAGCAACAATGCGTTTGGCTGTGACTGGCCCCACACCTTTAATTAGACCACTACCTAAATACTTTTCAATGCCTGTGAGGGTGGCTGGTTTAGTTTCCTTGTAATTCACAACTTGAAACTGCAAACCATACTGGGGATGTTCGCGCCAAAAGCCGGTTAGTTGCAGCGTTTGTCCTGGTTGGATATCTGCAAAGCTACCAGTAATCGTAGTTAGTTCCTTGGCTCCTGGGCGTTGTAACCGCGCCACGGTATAACCTGACTCTTGAGAATAATAGGTCAGGCGTTCAACTACTCCCGTAATCAATTCATGTTTGGGAGTAGCGTTGACTTGTTGCTGGCTTGGTAGGGGCGTGGTGGACATCACTTTTAGGAGACGGCGCAGCAATTATACTCGATAGTGTTTTAGAAGTAATCGAGTTAGCTTTGTATAGTATTTATGTACTATATAGTAAATTATGGAGAATAGCGATGGCTGTGCCAACGTTAAGGGCAAACTTAGCGTACAATGCAACCCGTTTTGGTATGGTGATGCCAATATTATGTGTCATAGTCAAACAGGTGTTTCTTAAACGCTATCTATTCTCATGTTTACTCTCAATAAAAAGTATTTTTACTTCACAGTCATTCTATTTTCAATAGAAGTATTTATTGCTATTTTTGTCAATGAAAGTTTTATCCGTCCTTTTATCGGCGATGTTTTAGTAGTTATCCTAATTTATTGTTTTGTCAAAACTTTTTTGAAGATACATTCATCCATTGTCATTTCAGCAGTTTTGGCATTTTCTTGCACTATCGAAGTTCTCCAATATTTCAATTTTGTCAAGATTTTAGGATTACAAAAGTATAAAATTCTGGCTATTGCATTAGGAAGTACATTTGATGGGAAAGACATAATTGCTTATGCTATAGGTGCGATAACAGTCTTATTATTGGAAAATCAAACAAATATAAAAGTAAAAAGTTAAGTTTTGACTGGATTTGAGATAGTATTTACTAGCATTTATTGTTGGAGTAAGGCACATCATTTTCTCAGGATTATCGAGGGATTTTCTCAGAATTACAGAAACGATTACTCCTATACTTGTTTTCAGGATAAACATAACTTTAAAGTCTAGGTTCTATTATGTTTAGGTTAAAAAAATTCACAGTCATCGCAGTTTTAGTCTTTGCAGTTATAACTTTAGGATTTCCAGACCAGACTCAAGCTGCATTTTCCCGTTCAAGTTGGATAGAAAATCAAATCTATCAATACAATCATCCCTTTGCCTCACAATTACCGCAAGAACTAGCGACAAAGATGCAAAAGATGGCAGTTAGTCCTTTTGCTTTTTATCGAGGGACTGCTCACATCTTCTATAGTGATATGCAGACATTACCAAGTTCCGCATTTGTCAATTCTTCAACAAGAGCTATTTGGTTAGAAGGTGATATGCACCTACAAAATCTTGGGGGGATGCGGGATGCCAATGGTAACAATGTCTTTGATACCAGCGATTTTGATGAAGGTTATCTCGGCCCCTACGTCTGGGATTTACGCCGGATGGCGGTTTCAATTCTTTTAGCGGCGAAAGAAAATGGTCTTAGTTCCAATGATGCTCAAGATGTGGTGCGGAATTTTCTGGATACTTACCTCAACAAAATGGGGGATTTTAAGGGAACTAATGACGAATTATCTTACCGTTTAGAATCGAGTAATACAAATGGTGTTGTTAACGATTTAATTCAAAAGACTGCCGCCAATAGTCGTTCCAACTTTTTAAGCAAGTATACGCTAATTAATACTAGTGGCAATCGCCTCTTCCAAACCACTTCTGAACTTCAACCTTTATCTAGCAGTACCTATTCAGCTATTACTGCTGGGATGAGTAGCTACATTACTTCCATTGCTAGTAGTAAGCGTTACAGCAATAGTTATTATATTGTCAAAGATATTCGTCTCAAATTAGGCTCAGGAACTGGTAGCCTCGGCAGATATCGATATTACTTGCTAATTGAAGGCCCAACTTCTGCAACCAGTGACGATGTGATTTTAGAAATGAAGCAAGAAACTAGCAGCGCCGTAGCTATAGCTGTGCCAGAGTTGTTGCCGAGTTCTGTGTATAGTAACCATCAAGGTGCAAGAGTGAGCCTTGCTACGAAAGCCATGCTTACCAATACTGATCCTTTAGTTGGCTACACTACAGTCAACAATCTCTTTTTCTTTCTACGTGAGAAATCGCCCTACCAAGAGGATTTTGATTACAAGTTGCTCACAAGCAAATCAAAATTTCTAGATGCGATGGGATATGCGGGAAAAGTGGTAGCCAAAAACCACGCGATTTCTGACAAGGATTACAATGATGTGATCGTTCCTTACAGTGTGGATAAAGAAGTCACAGATGTCGTGGGTAATAACACTTCTGCATTTAAAAATGAGATTGTCAACTTTGCCTTAGACTATGCCACTCAAGTTGAGTATGATTATGCCAGTTTTGTTAGTGCTTTAAACCGAGGGGCAATACTCTACTAAAGCAGTTTACCGCCTCTCTCCTCGCACTTGCTTGAATTTCAGGAGAGAGGCGATCGCTTATGGTTTGGCTTTTCCTCTCTTGATTTGATGGGGGCGATCGCTCTGGTCATTGCAAGACTCTGCTATCAATCGGTAGTGAGAATTCACGAGACCATTCATTCCAAGAGCCAAAATAATTTCTGGCATCAATTCCTGCCACTTGCAGAGCAATCAGAGTATTCGCTGCTCTAGAACCTTTAAAACAGTAGACGTACACAATAGACTCTGAAGTAATACCTACTGACTGACAAATTTCTAAAATTTCCGCTTTTGAGCGAAACATGGAGATTTCCGATTCAGAATTCATGAGCCGATGCCATTCTAACCATACAGCGTTGGGAATTCTACCTTTGCGAGGACAAAAATCAACCGCGTAGGGCGAAGAACTCAACCCAAGCCATTCAGGGCGATCTCGCACATCTAATTTAATAATTGCTGGATTGTCAATTGCTTGCAACATCTCGGCGGTAGTCACTATCATCTCAGCTTTAGGATGCAATCTAAATATGCTGCTTTCACTGAATGGTATTTCATCAGTTACAGGTAATTCCGCCCTGAGCCATGCTCTATATCCTCCATGTAAAATAGATACCTGGGTGCAACCCAAAAACTTTAGTAAGAAAGCTGCTCGACAAGATTGACCATAACCTTTATTTAAAGTATCTTCATAAACGATTAACCGTTCCGCACCCGATATTCCCAGTTTGCTCATAATTTGTGCAAAATATTCTTGCATTTTTTTTAATCCGGCTGGGGAGGAATTCTCTAAAAGATAGGTAAAAAAATCTCTAATATTTATGGATTTAGGAATATGAGAAATACTATAATCTTCTGGACTTCGCGTATCGATAATGACAGACTCTGATGACTTTTGGGCTAACAAAGACATGAGTTCTTGAGGAGAAATCAGGAGTTTTGTATTCACGCTTTCATGCTTCTGTTATCGTACCATTAGGCATTATCGCGCTCGGTTGATTTGCGTTTTGGAATGCAAATCACAGAAGAATGAATGTTGAATGTTACGAGAGAACTTTTGTAGCTATGTTGTTTGAAAATTGACCAAATCAATACAAATGAGCTTGCGTTCTTAGTCATCATTTTAGATGTAATGCGATCGCTCCCAGCCCCCAATCATGAACAAAATCTACAATTTAGATTGACTGATACTGAATACGCACAACTAGCAGCCCAAGGCTACGACCCCAACCTAGAATCCGCACAACCCATAAGTTAGGATTTTTACCAAAAACATGGGTCTGAGGTTCCTTGCCCATCAAGGGCGACTTTGCTTAATTTAGGAATAATCTAAGTTTTTATCTCCATAATTTTGGTAAAATAATAATATGAAAACACTGAAGTTTAAGCTATATCAACACAAAAGAAATAGACATCTCAAGCGCATGATAAATGCTGCTGGGGTCATCTACAATCATTGTATTGCTCTACATAAACGCTACTACAGAAGGTGGGGCAAGCATTTGAGTTGTGCCAAACTTCAGTCTCATATTGCCAAATTAAG
>NZ_JACJRY010000109.1:0-3535 GCF_014697485.1 Anabaena sp. FACHB-83
CTTAATTTGGCAATATGAGACTGAAGTTTGGCACAACTCAAATGCTTGCCCCACCTTCTGTAGTAGCGTTTATGTAGAGCAATACAATGATTGTAGATGACCCCAGCAGCATTAATCATGCGCTTGAGATGTCTATTTTTTTTGTGTTGATATAGCTTAAACTTCATTGTTTTCATATTATTATTTTGCCAAAAATATGGAGATAAAAACTTAGATTATTCCTAAATTAAGCAAAGTCGCCCTTGAAGGGCAAGGAACCTCAGACCCATGTTTTTGGTAAATCAATCCCATAGTTATGTATGGCGAGGTTTTTGATGGCACAAGTAGTTATTGCGGTTTTGGCGAATGCTGGTGGTGTCGGTAAAAGTACTTTATCTGTACATCTAGCTTATGAAGTTAGTAAGCGTAAACACAAGGTAGCATTGCTAGATTTAGATCCACAGAGATCGCTTGATGTTTTTTGTGGTTTAGAAGCAGCCGAAGCAGAAAACACAATGGTCAAAGTTTTAGCAAAAGATTTTAAAGGCGACTGGGTTTTAGAATCAGCATGGGATGAGGCAAGAATAGAAGTTTGTCAAGGACATCCATTACTAGCCGATACAGGCAATGATCTAGTAATTCGTAAACGAGGAGAATATACTTTAGCGGATAGGCTGCACAAGTATCCGTTACATCATGACTTGGTAATTATAGATTGTCCAGCTACTTTGGGAATGCTGAATGTAAATGCTTTAGCAGCCGCCACTCATCTTTTAGTGCCGATACAGCTTGAAATGAAGGCGATTTCAGGTGCCGCAGAGTTAGTTGAATGGTGTATCAATACATCTGAAGAACTACAGTTAGATCCTAAGCCTTCTATCATGGGTTTCGTGCCAAGTATGTATGATGAGGCGATAGCAATGCACAGGCAGTACTACTCACAACTGCCAGCAATTGCAGAACAATTAAATGTTAAATTGTATCCAAAAATTCGTAGTTCTAATGAGTTTAAAAATGCCAGCGCACATGGATTACCTCTGCATAAATATCGAAATAAACATCCAGCTTGTAAAGATTTTAAGCAAATTGCAGATGATGTGGTTGAATTAATCAAAAGTAAGTGAGGAACTTCTATGCCGAAAGCACTACCACAAATAGGGGAAAAATTCAAAGGGGCAGTTCAAAAAACCGAGCAAGAAAAAAAAATTGCTCAATTGCAAGCAGAAGTAGAACAGCTAAGAATCAAGCAAGCTCCTGAACTTGAGAACGAGTTACAGTTATTGCGAGAAAAACTGCGGAATCATTCTGGAGAAGTGGAAATTGATCTGGAATTAATTGATCCTAATCCCAATCAACCAAGACAAACAATTACTGTAGAATCAATTCAAGCAAAAGCACGACTATTAAAAAAACACGGGCAGATTACTCCTATCATTCTTGTAGCCCAAAAAAATGGGCGTTACATACTGCTTGATGGGCAACTGCGTACTGAAGGGGCAAAGCTATTAGGATGGAAGTCTATCCGGGCTGTTATTGTTCCAATGCCCAAAGATTTAACACAATCATCTCTCATTACTTTTCTCGGATTTGAAGACTTAAACCCCTTAGACAAAGCTGAAGCTATTGTTCAAGAACTAAATAAAGCAACAGAATTGGATTTAGAAGAAATTTCTACAGTACTAGCAACTGTGCTTAAACGTATAGAACGTGATGGGAAGAGTAAAGAGTTGACAAAATTAGTTGCTTTGGACTTAGAGCAACAAAAGTTAGGATTAGAAACTTTAAATGTAATAGGTGAAGAACAAAGTTTGTTTTTAGGATTGTTAGAGTTAGGATTGAACCCTGCTTCAGTAAAATCTAATCTTTTACCGATGCTGTTCCTACCTGATGATTTAAAAAAGGCAATTCGCTATAACGGATTGAAAGGGGCGCACGCTTTGGCACTGGCAACTTTATCTGCAAAAGCTTTAGACATATCTGAAGAAAAGGCTCAAAAAGAACGAACTAAAATCACAGAAAAAGTTTTAGCAGAAAATCTTACAGTACCAGAAACACGCGAACTTATTAAGCAAGTTAAAGCTAAATACTTAACAACAACAAAATCAGAATCCAAAGAAGTCAAATCTATAATTCAAAAAATCAGTAATTTATCAGAAACATCATTAATTCAGGCAAGTACTGAGCAGCTTCAAGAACTAAAAATAATTTTGCAAAAAAAATTAGCTGAAATAGAGAACCTAAGCCAGCATCAAGCTTAACAGTGTAGAGATAGAGTGATTGCTCAATTTGTGGATGAAGAAACGTGCCAATAACTTTTAGAAGGAGTGATTGATCGCTCAAAGTCTCTCGTTAAGCGAAATTAGTTGCTAAATCCAAGTAATAGATCAGCAGTCAAAAACAGACTCAGCGATATCATTAAAAGTAGATAGCAGCAATCCCTTCACTGTGGAAGGGATGATAGTACTATCGAACTTAAGAATAAATTGGCAGACATAGCCACCCATTAATAATGCCAAAGTTAACCTGTTTAACTGCACAGCTAACTGTACTAACAGCCCTGACCCTGACAAGTTGTAGCACCACGAGTGTTGAGCAGTACGAAGCGACAGCACTTACCAGTTATATCTGGCAAGTAAAGTATGCCAATAACTTAACTAATGCACCCCAACCGCGAATTGAAAGCTTTGGCACTGCATCAGTACTCAATCGGAATGGATTGAAACCAGCAGGAGCAGTTATCGGCCCGGACGATCAAGGACTATGGTGGCCAATTGTGCCACTACGCCCAAGCATTGATGAAGTAGAACAACGCAAAAAACCTCAAGAAGAAGCAGGCAAACCAGAACTACAGAAAACGGTAAAATATCAAATTACTTATGGAGCAGGTGAGCAACAGAAAACGCTACCTACTAATTATGATGTTTATCGGCAGGTAGTGAAGGCGTACCCGTCCCGCACTCCTTTGGAATTAACTTTTGGATTAAATGATGACTCGGTAGAAAAGGCTGAACCAGTGGGCAAGTAATAATCTGATAAGCCTTAACTGCTGCTTATATTGGCAAAGAATATTCTGTGAAGCATAAGGGAAGCCTTCTTGTCTATTCCTAAAGTTTGCCATCATGCAATAATTTGTACGCCGTATCACCTGTCAAGAGCAGGGGGTAGGGTGTAGTGAAAGCATTATTGGAACTCCGCCCAATGCAATCGTCCTAAAAAACGGGGCTTGTATCCGTGCGGTGGTTCGATGTTCTTATCTCTCCCCCACACCCCGCCTCAAGGGGTTTGCTCAAAAAGCGATTTATCTTGGGTAGATAAGAAATTCACCCATTTCAATAGAAAATTTTTAAGCCACTTTTAGGAAAGATCGTGCTTCAATTCAAAATCTAAAATTATTTATTCCCAAAATCAATTTTTTAAAATTACTAAAAATCAGTACCGTTAATAAAAAATCCAAAACTACAAATAGGGGTCAAATGGGGGTCATATAACCCCCAACAATTAAAATTCACAGATGGGGGTCAAATGGGGGTTATATAGGTTACATTTGACCCCCATT